>NZ_JBFUMY010000036.1:0-136105 GCF_054049135.1 Kitasatospora sp. P5_F3
CCTCCAAGATCCTGCCCATCGCCCGCATCCCCGACGAGCAGCGCACGGTCGCCCTCGACCTGGTCTACGACCGCCGCGCCGAGGGCTACGACCCCCTGCAGCGCCTGCTGCAGCTCTTCGAGGGCGTCAGCGTCGCCTCGAGTGCGGAGTCGAAGGCCCAGGAGCTGGCCGCGCTGCCGCTGGAGGAGCGGCTGCAGCGCCGCATCGTCGACGGCGAGCGCAAGGGCCTGGAAGCGGACCTGGACGAGGCGCTGACGGAGCGTCCGGCGCTGGAGATCGTCAACGGCACCCTGCTGGCGGGCATGAAGGTCGTCGGTGAACTGTTCGGCTCCGGCCAGATGCAGCTGCCGTTCGTCCTGCAGTCCGCCGAGGTGATGAAGACCGCCGTGGCGCACCTGGAACCGCACATGGAGAAGTCAGACGATGAGGGCAAGGGCACCATCGTGCTGGCCACCGTCAAGGGCGACGTCCACGACATCGGCAAGAACCTCGTCGACATCATCCTCTCCAACAACGGCTACACCGTCGTCAACCTCGGCATCAAGCAACCCGTCTCCGCCATCCTCGACGCCGCCCAGGAACACCGCGCCGACGTCATCGGCATGTCCGGCCTCCTCGTCAAATCCACCGTCATCATGAAAGAGAACCTCCAAGAGCTGAACCAGCGTCAGCTCGCCGCCGACTTCCCCGTCATCCTCGGCGGCGCCGCCCTCACCCGCGCCTACGTCGAACAAGACCTCCACGAGATCTACCAAGGCGAAGTCCGCTACGCCCGCGACGCCTTCGAAGGCCTCCGCCTCATGGACGCCCTGATCGCGGTCAAGCGCGGGGTCCCTGGTGCGACGCTGCCGGAGCTGAAGAAGCGTCGGCACGCCAAGGTCGAGGTGGAGGAGGCCGAGGAGGTCAACCTCGGTCAGATCCGCTCCGACGTCTCGGTGGACAACCGGGTGCCCGCCCCGCCGTTCTGGGGCGACCGGATCGTCAAGGGCATCCCGTTCGCCGACTACGCCTCCTGGCTGGACGAGGACGCGCTGTTCAAGGGCCAGTGGGGCCTGAAGGCGGCACGTACCGGTGGCCCGTCGTACGAGGAGCTGGTGGAGACCGAGGGCCGCCCCCGGCTGCGGATGTGGCTGGACCGCCTGCAGACCGAGGGCTGGCTGGAGGCCGCCGTGGTCTACGGCTACTACCCGGCCGCGTCCAAGGGCGACGACCTGCTGGTCTACAACCAGGACGGCTCCGAGCGGACCAGGTTCACCTTCCCCCGCCAGCGCCGTGGCCGCCGGCTCTGCCTGGCCGACTTCTTCCGCCCGGAGGAGAGCGGCCAGAAGGACGTGCTGGGCCTGCAGGTGGTCACCATGGGCAACCGGATCTCGGAGGCGGCCAACGAGCTGTTCGCCGCCGACGCGTACCGGGACTACCTGGAGCTGCACGGCCTCTCGGTCCAACTCGCCGAGGCGCTGGCCGAGTTCTGGCACGCCCGGGTCCGGTTCGAGCTGGGCTTCGGTGACGAGGACCCGCAGGACGTCAAGGACATGTTCGCGCTGAAGTACCGCGGTGCCCGCTTCTCGCTCGGCTACGGGGCCTGCCCCGAGCTGGAGGACCGGGCCAAGATCGCCGAGCTGCTGCAGCCGGAGCGGATCGGCGTGGTGCTCTCCGAGGAGTTCCAGCTGCACCCGGAGCAGTCCACCGACGCGATCGTCATCCACCACCCGGAGGCGAAGTACTTCAACGCGCGCTAGGTGCGCTCGGGCAGCGTTGACCTGGCGTTGCCACTTCAGCACGGGGTAACCGACTGGCCGCGCTCCGTTCGCTCCGAACCGGGGAGCCGGGCGTATCCTGGATCACCCTGAACGGGCCGGTCCGCTCACCAGCGGGCCGGCCTGTGCCATCCCCGGGGACGGCCGGACGGAAGGACGCCCACCATGACCACCATCTCCACCGCCACCACCCAGAGGCTCGACCACGGGGACGGCGACGGCCTCCAGGCCGTGCTGCTGGACATGGACGGCACCCTGGTCGACACCGAGGACTTCTGGTGGCAGTCGGAGGTCTCGCTCTTCGCCGAGCTGGGCTACGAGCTGAACGAGGCGGACCGGGCGCACGTGGTCGGCGGCCCGATGAGCCGGGTGCTGGACTACCTGATCGCGACCACCGGCGTCGGGCTGAGCCAGGCCGAGCTGACGGTGCTGATCAACCAGCGCTTCGTCGACCTGCTGGCCGGTGGCGTCCCGCTGATGCCCGGGGCCGAGCGCTTGCTCAACACCCTTGCTGCGCACGGCATCCCGGCCGCCCTGGTGTCCGCCTCGCACCGGCACATCATCGACATCGTGCTGGACAGCCTGGGCCGGCACCACTTCGCCTTCTCGGTCGCGGGGGACGAGGTGACCCGCACCAAGCCGCACCCCGACCCGTACCTGGCCGCGGTGGCCCGGTTCGGCGCCGAGCCCGGCCGCTGCGTGGTGGTCGAGGATGCCCCGACCGGCGTGCAGGCCGGTCTGGCGGCGGGCTGCCCGGTGATCGCGGTGCCGTCGGTGGCGCCGATCGAGCCCGGCCCCGGCCGCACCGTGCTGCGCTCGTTGGAGCAGCTCGACCTGGAGCTGCTGCGCGCGGTGGTGGCTGCCCGGGTGTGACGCTGCCCGGGGCTGACACTGTTCCGGGCCCGATCCCGAGGTCACGATTCGGGTGTGAAATTGCTCCGACGACCGCTGCCCGCCGTCCCCGACCGGTGACGGCGGGCAGCGGTGGGTTCGGGAGAAAACGGGCATTGGCTGACAACTCGTCACTGTCGGAAGTGCTGACGCTCCGTCACCACTGAGTCGGCCGTTTCGACCCGTGATATTCGTACGTGTTCGATATGGCACGCTACATCCGATCAGATCCGACCACAGACGCCCGCCACACCCACGCGGGCGCCCGACGGCAGCCACCGGTCCACAACCGGTCAGCCCGCAGAAGGAACGTGTTTGCGCATGACTTCAGCCAACCGACTGGCCGTGCTGGCATGCGCCACCCTGGTCGCCACCACGGCCGCAGGCTGCGCCTCGGCCAAGAAGGCGGTCACCGGCAGTGACGACAAGGGCGCCATCACGATGGGGACGACCAGCGTCACCACGGTGCTGGATCCGGCCGGGGCGTACGACGCCGGGTCCTGGCTGGTGCTGAACAACACCTTCCAGTCGCTGCTGAAGTTCCCCGCCGGGGCGACCAGCCCGCTGCCCGACGCCGCCGAGTCCTGTGCCTTCACCGGGATCGACGCGCTGGTCTACAAGTGCACGATGCGCGGCGGCCTGAAGTTCTCCAACGGTCACCCGCTGACCGCCGAGGACGTGGTCTTCTCGATCCAGCGGATGCAGAAGATCAATGATGAGAACGGGCCCGCAGGCCTGCTGTCGACCATCAAGTCGGTCGAGGCCAACGGCAGCGAGGTGACCATCCAGCTGAACACTCCGGACGCGGTGCTCCCGGCCAAGCTCGCCTCGGCGGCGGGCTCGATCGTGGACCACCAGGTCTTCCCGGCCGACAAGCTGCTCGGCAACGACAAGCTGGTCGGCTCGGGACCGTACAAGTTCGGCTCGATCGAGGCGAACGCCAAGGGCGCGCCCGAGAAGATCTCGCTCTCCGCCAACGGCGAGTACCACGGCGATGCCAAGCTGCAGAACAACAAGTTCGTGCTGCGCTACTTCGCGGATGCCGCCGGCCTCAAGAGCGCGCTGGAGCAGGGCGAGATCGACCTGGCCGACAACGGTCTGGACCCGGCCACCGCCGCCAAGCTCAAGGACGACCAGCTGGCCGGCACCGGCAAGCTCAAGGTGGCCGAGGGGGAGAGCGCGGATGCCCGCTTCATGGTCTTCAACACCAAGGACACGCTGACCGGCAACCCGGCCGTCCGGCAGGCCGTGGCGCAGCTGGTGGACCGCAAGGCGCTGGCCCGCGACGTGTACGCGCGCTCCGTGCAGCCGCTCTACTCGATCGTCCCGGCCGGGATCAACGGGCACAACACCGCGTTCTTCGACCGCTACGGCGAGCCGGACGTGGCCAAGGCCAAGAAGCTGCTCGCGGCCGGCAAGGTGGCCACCCCGGTCAAGCTCAGCCTGACCTGGTCCCGGGCCCGGGCCGGCGAGGCGGAGGCCAACGAGCTGAAGAAGCAGCTGGACGCGAGCGGCCTGTTCCAGGTGACGGTCCAGCAGGAGCCGGACTGGAAGACGTACATCAAGAACTGGAGCGAGGGCAAGTACCAGGCGTACGTGGTCGCCTGGACCCCGGACTACGCGGACGCGGACAACTTCGTCACCCCGCTGGTGGTCGAGGGCGGCGCCTTCCACAACGGCTGGGACGACCCGAAGATCAGCCAGAAGCTGGTGCCGGAGAGCATCAGGCAGACCGACCGCACCGCCGGTGGCGCGTACGCGCAGATGCAGAACATGGTGGCCGAGGCCGCGCCGCTGGTGCCGCTGTTCCAGAACAAGGCGTTCTACGCCTCGGGCACCGACATCACCGGGGTGGACGGCACGGTGGACACCACCGGCGTGTTCCGGTTCTGGGAGATCGGCCGCGCAGCGAAGAAGTAACGTTCCGTCAGGAGCACGAAAGGGCCCCCCCCCGACGACGGGGGGGGGCCSTTTCCTCCGCCGGGGCTACTGCGCGCCCGGCCGGGCCCCCCCTCTTCACCGTGGTCTCGCTGACGTAGAGCTCACCGGCGATCTCCGCGTTGGAGAGCCCCCGGGCCACCAGCTTGAGCACCTCCAGCTCACGCTCCGTCAGCGCGGTGAGCGCCTGCGGCGGCGTCTCGTCGCCGGAGGGCAGCTTGGTGGCGTACATGTCCAGCAGCCGGCGGGTGATGGACGGAGCGAGCATCGCCGCGCCGTCCGCGACCACCCGGATCGCCTGCACCAGCTCCTCGGCCGGCACGTCCTTGAGCAGGAAGCCGCTGGCCCCCGCCCGGAGCGCCTCGACCACGTACTCGTCCAGGTCGAAGGTGGTCAGCACCAGCACCTTGGCCGGGCCGTCCCGGCCGGGGCCTGCGATCCGGCGGGTGGCCTCGACGCCGTCCATCCGGGGCATCCGGATGTCCATCAGCACCACGTCCGGCTGGAGCGCCCTGACCTGCTCAAGCGCCTGCTGCCCGTCCCCGGCCTCGCCGACCACCACCAGGTCGGCCTCGGCCTCCAGGATCATCCGGAAACCGGTACGCAGCAGCGGCTGGTCGTCGACCAGCAGCACTCGGATCGTCACTCGGACTCCTTGCTCGTCTGTCCCGTCGCGGGACCGTCGTCTGCGCGGTCGTCGCCGCGCCCGTCATCGTGCCCGTCTGCCTGCCCGGCGTCGCTCCGCTGCACCGGCAGCGGGTACGGCGGGGGAGTGCCCCCGAACTCCGGGCAGCTGCTCTGATGGTCGCACCAGTCGCACAGCCGGTTGCGGGTGGCCGGGAAGTCACCGGTGGCGACCGCCTGGCCGATGGCCTCCCAGAGCGCCGTCAGCTTCCGCTCCACCGCGAGCAGGTCGGCCTCGTCCGGGTCGTACGTGACCACGTCCCCGCCGCCGCCGAGGTAGACCAGCTGGAGGCGCTTGGGCAGCACGCCCTTCCACCGCCAGACCACCAGGGCGTAGAACTTCATCTGGAACATCGCCTTGCCCTCGAAGTCACGCGAGGGCGCCCGGCCGGTCTTGTAGTCGACCAGCCGGACCTCACCGCTCGGCGCGACGTCGACCCGGTCGATGTAGCCGCGCAGCAGCAGACCCGAACCGAGCACCGTCTCCACGTAGAGCTCGCGCTCCACCGGGTGCAGCCTGGTCGGGTCCTCCAGCCGGAACCAACGGTCGATCAGCTTCTCCGCGTCGCCCAGCCAGCGGGTCAGCGCCGCGCCGTCCGGGTCGTCGGGGAACAGCCCGGAGAGCTCGGGCCGCTCGCCGAGCAGCCGCTCCCACTGCGGCCGGAGCAGCCCGAGCGCCTGCTCCGGGGTGCGCTCGGCGGCCGGGCTGTCGAACAGCCGCTCAAGGACCGCGTGCACCACGGTGCCACGGGTCGCGGCGGCGCTCGGCGGCTCCGGCAGCCGGTCGATCACCCGCAGCCGGTAGAGCAGCGGGCAGGTCATGAAGTCGCCCGCCCGGCTCGGCGACAGCCCGTTCGGCGGCCGTGGCGTTCTGGGAGCGGGGACCTCCGCAGAGGCAGGGGCCGCCTCGGCGGGAGCGCTGTCGGTCTGGTGCATGCCTACGACCTTATGGCCCCGGGCGGTCATCCCGCCGTCAGGTCACTGTCACGCCAGACACAGCTGTGCAACGACGGCGCTCGGCCGTGCGTTGGACGGGTAGAGAACACATGGACGGGGCGGTCGGCCGATCCACCGGGAGATCACGTAGCGTGGCGGGACCGGCTACAGCGGACACGCAGCTACAGAAAAAGGGGCCACGTTGAGTGAGACCAGCGGGAGGCAGGAACGGCCCGGCGGCATCCTGATGGGTCGTCCGTTCGGCGTGCCGGTCTACGTCACACCGTCCTGGTTCGTCATCGCGGCGCTGATCACCTGGATCTTCGGCGGTCAGCTCACCGAGGTGCTGCCCGAGCTCGGCGGCACCCGCTACCTGGTCTCGTTCTCCTTCGCGGTGGCGTTCTACGCCTCGGTGCTGGTGCACGAGCTGGCGCACACCGTGGTGGCGCTGCGGCTCAAGCTCAACCCGCGCCGGATCCAGCTGCAGTTCTTCGGCGGCGTCTCCGAGATCGAGAAGGAGGCCGACACCCCGGCCCGGGAGTTCTGGCTGGCCTTCGTCGGTCCGCTGCTCTCGCTCGTCCTCGGTGGCATCTTCTACCTGGCCTTCCAGGCCGTGGAGTCGGCCAGCGTGCCCGGCGTGCTGCTGGCCGGACTCTTCGTCAGCAACCTGGTGGTGGCCGCCTTCAACCTGCTGCCCGGTCTGCCGCTGGACGGTGGCCGGATCCTGCGGGCGCTGGTCTGGGGCGTCACCGGCCGCCCGATGACGGGCACCGTGGCCGCCGCCTGGATCGGCCGGGGGCTGGCCCTGGTGGTGCTGATCGGCCTGCCGATGTACACCGCCTCGCGCGGTGGCCTGGATCGCTCCACCACGGACAGCCTGATCGACAGCGTGCTGGCCGCCGTGCTGGCCGTGATCATCTGGAACGGGGCCGGCGGCGCGCTGCGCAACGCCCGGCTCAAGGAGGCCCTGCCCGCCCTCCGGCTGGCCGAACTGGCCCGGCGCAGCGTCTCGGTGACCGCCGAGACCCCGCTCGGTGAGGCGCTCCGGCAGGCCAGGGAGGCCCAGGCCGGTGCCGTCGTGGTGGTGGACGGCAGCGGCGAGCCGACCGGCCTGGTGAAGGAGGCGGCGGTGAACGCCGTCCCGGAGCAGCGCCGCCCCTGGGTCGCCGTCGGCGCGCTGGCCCGGGAGCTGGAGCCGGGCCTGCGGCTCGGGGTCGACCTGACGGGGGAGCAGCTGCTGACCGCGATGCGCGGCACCCCGGCGACCGAGTACCTGGTGGTCCGGCCGGACGGCACGGTGTACGGCGTGCTGACGCTGACCGACCTGGAGCGGCGGCTGAACGCGGCGGTTCGCGGGCGCTGAAAGTCCCCGAAAAGATCACTTGGTCGGCGGAGCGTTCCGTTTCCCTTAGGATTGTCCGCATGTCCGAACCGACCGGTGCCACCCGCCGACGCGGGCCCTTCCAGGTCGGGGACCAGGTCCAGCTGACCGACCCCAAGGGCCGCCACTACACGTTCACGCTCCAGGCCGGGAACCAGTTCCACACCCACAAGGGTGCGTTCCCCCATGACGAGCTGATCGGCGCCCCCGAGGGCACTGTCGTGCGCACCACGGGGAACGTCCCGTATCTCGCGCTGCGCCCCCTGCTCCCCGACTACGTCCTCTCCATGCCTCGCGGCGCCGCTGTGATCTACCCCAAGGACGCGGGGCAGATCCTGGCGATGGCCGACATCTTCGCGGGTGCCCGCGTGGTCGAGGCGGGTGTCGGCTCCGGCGCGCTCTCCACGTACCTGCTGCGCGCCGTCGGTGACACCGGCCTGCTCGCCTCGTACGAGCGCCGCCAGGACTTCGCCGACATCGCCAAGGCCAACGTCGAGCGCTACTTCGGCAGCCCGCACCCGGCCTGGAAGCTGACGGTCGGTGACCTCCAGGACAACCTGGTGGAGACCGACGTCGACCGGATGATCCTCGACATGCTGGCCCCCTGGGAGTGCCTGGACGTGGCGTCCAAGGCGCTCGTCCCCGGCGGTCTGCTCTGCTGCTACGTGGCCACCACCACGCAGCTCTCGCGCACCGTCGAGGCGCTCCGCGAGCACGGCACCTTCACCGAGCCGCAGTCCTGGGAGACCATGGTCCGCACCTGGCACGTCGAGGGTCTCGCCGTCCGCCCGGACCACCGCATGATCGGCCACACCGGCTTCCTGCTGACCTCCCGTCGGCTGGCCGACGGTGTCGAGCCGCCGCTGCGCCGCCGCCGTCCCGCCAAGGGCTCGTACGGCGAGGACTACGAGAGCGGCCCCGGTGCGGCGGAGAAGTCGCTCGCCGAGCGCGCGGCCGAGCGGGCCGCCGCGGCTGCGTACACGGCCGCCAAGGACGCCGAGTAACACCACCGACAGCACAACAGGGGCGCGGAGCTGCAAAGCTCCGCGCCCCTGTTGCTCTCCCGGACGCGGGGCGTGAAATGATGCACCCTCGATGCCACCCCACCCTGGAGGGGACTGCCTGGTGGAACTCGCGGTCGAGACGGTGCAGATGACAGAGCAGCAGGTCGGGCCCCCCGTCGTGCGGGCGAGGACGAGAGTGCGGCACTGGGTGCTGGTGGCGGCGGCGACCGCCGCGGTGATCGCCGGAGCGCTGGCGGTGAACCCGGCGCAGGGCACCGTCAGACCGATCCGGCCGGCCGCGCCGAGCGCCCTGCCGGCTGCCGTGGCCCCCGACCCCGCCAAGGCGACGCTGCCGCTCGACTGCGGCCCGTTCCCCACCACGGTGGCGCTGAGCTTCGGCGCGGTGCTGGACGGCCGGCCGAGCACGGTCGTGGCGGCGCACTGCGCGGCCGAGAACGGCACCCCGCCGGACGGCGTCTTCCTGCTGACCCCCGGTCAGGACGGCCGCCCGCAGATCGCCGCGACGCTGGTGAAGCCGGAGGAGGGCGTGACCGTCACCGAGCTCAAGCTGCGCAGCGACGGCACCGTCACGGCCCGGGGCAGGGGCTACTCCAGCGACGAGATCCCGCGCTACGCCCCGGACCTGACGGTCCTGCTGTCCTGGCACCGGCAGGGCGGCGACTGGCTCCGCAGCAGGACCACGGAGCCGGCCACCAAGGTGTGACCGTGACGAAGGGTCAGTCGGCGTCCGGGCCGTACACCTCGACCCGGTCGCTCACCCGGCGGACGTGGATGCAGTCCCCGGGGCACTCCTTGGCCGAATCCACCACGTCCTGAAGCAGCGTCAGCGGCACCGGTGCGCTGTCACCGGGCTGCTGGCGCAGCTCGTCGTCGTCACCCTTGACGTAGGCCAGCCCGTCGATGTCCAACTCGAAGACCTCGGGGGCGTACTGCACACAGATGCCGTCCCCCGTGCAGAGGTCCTGGTCGATCCAGACCTCGAGTGCGTCGCCCGTCGTGGCCTCGCCGGTCACCGACATGTCCCCTGCCGTTTCCTGCCCGGTCCGGTCTATCCCGTCCTGGGGCATTCCTGCCATTCGTACACTGATCCGACCGGCTCCCCCGGTCACGATCGGATATTGACCCGACCGACGATACATCCGGTCTGCTTTGACCGGTGCGCGGTGGGTATCTCCCTTGCAGAGGGGAAGCATCCGAGGGCGAAGATCGGACACGCCCGTTCCAACTTTCTGATCTAGGGGTTTACACCCCCCTGGTCCCAGGTAGGTTTGGGTCGTCCAGCTCCCCCAGGAGGAGGTGAGGACCGTGGCATCCCACGATGACGACTACAACCGCAGCGCCGGCCGGCCCGTTCAGGGTTCCGACGAGGCTGCTCAGGTCTCGTACCTGGAGCAGGAGGTCGCCGCCTTGCGCCGCAAGCTCGCCGACTCACCGCGTGGTTCTCGGATTCTCGAGGACCGCATCGTCGAGCTCCAGACCAACCTGGCCGGTGTCACCGCCCAGAACGAACGGCTCGCCTCCACGCTCCGAGAGGCCCGCGACCAGATCGTGGCCCTCAAGGAGGAAGTCGACCGGCTCGCTCAGCCCCCGGCCGGATTCGGCACCTTCCTCACGCAGAACGAGGACGGCACCGCCGACATCTTCACCGGTGGCCGCAAGCTGCGGGTGAACGTCAGCCCGAGCATCGACCTCGACGAACTCCGCCGCGGCCAGGAGGTGATGCTCAACGAGGCGCTCAACGTCGTGGAAGCGATGGCCTTCGAGAGCATCGGTGACATCGTCACCCTCAAGGAGGTGCTGGAGGACGGCGAACGCGCCCTGGTCACCGGTCACACCGACGAGGAGCGGGTGGTCCGGCTCGCCGAACCGCTGCACGGCATCACGCTGCGCTCCGGAGACGCCCTCCTGCTGGAGCCCCGTTCGGGCTACGTCTACGAGGTCGTTCCCAAGTCGGAGGTCGAGGACCTGGTCCTCGAGGAGGTGCCGGACATCGACTACCGGCAGATCGGCGGTCTGGCCAACCAGATCGAGCAGATCCGCGACGCGGTCGAACTCCCGTACCTGCACGCCGACCTGTTCAAGGAGTACGAGCTGCGCCCGCCCAAGGGCGTGCTGCTCTACGGCCCGCCCGGCTGCGGCAAGACGCTGATCGCCAAGGCGGTCGCGAACTCGCTGGCCAAGAAGGTCGCCGAGGTGACCGGGCGCCCGCAGGGCAAGAGCTACTTCCTGAACATCAAGGGACCGGAGCTGCTGAACAAGTACGTCGGCGAGACCGAGCGGCAGATCCGGCTGGTCTTCCAGCGGGCTCGGGAGAAGGCCAGCGAGGGCACGCCGGTCATCGTCTTCTTCGACGAGATGGAGTCGCTGTTCCGCACCCGTGGGTCGGGCGTCAGCTCGGACGTGGAGAACACCATCGTCCCCCAGCTGCTCGCCGAGATCGACGGTGTGGAGGGCCTGGAGAACGTCATCGTGATCGGCGCCTCGAACCGCGAGGACATGATCGACCCGGCGATCCTGCGGCCCGGCCGGCTGGACGTCAAGATCAAGATCGAGCGCCCCGACGCCGAGGCCGCGAAGGACATCTTCTCCAAGTACCTCAAGGGCTCGCTGCCGTTCCACCCGGACGACGTCAAGGAGCACGAGGGCTCGGTCGAGTCGACCGTGCTCGCGATGATCCAGGCCGTGGTCGAGCGGATGTACACCGAGACCGAGGAGAACCGCTTCCTGGAGGTCACCTACGCCAACGGTGACAAGGAGGTCCTGTACTTCAAGGACTTCAACTCCGGCGCGATGATCCAGAACATCGTCGACCGGGCGAAGAAGATGGCCATCAAGGCCTTCCTCGACACCGGCCAGCACGGTCTGCGGGTGGCCCACCTGCTGGCCGCCTGCGTGGACGAGTTCAAGGAGAACGAGGACCTGCCGAACACCACCAACCCGGACGACTGGGCCCGGATCTCGGGCAAGAAGGGCGAGCGGATCGTCTTCATCCGCACGCTGGTCACCGGCAAGCAGGGTGCCGAGTCCGGCCGGTCGATCGACACCGTGGCCAACACGGGGCAGTACCTGTAACACCGCTCCACCGATCGGACCGCTCGACTCACCGTCCGGCTGCGGCGCCCACCCGCCCCGCMGCCGGACGGCGCGTCTCGGGATATTCCAGAGGAGGGCCGCATGACCGTACGGCGCGTGATGGGGATCGAGACCGAGTACGGGATCTCCGTGCCGGGCCACCCGAACGCCAACGCCATGCTCACCTCGTCCCAGATCGTCAACGCCTACGCGGCCGCGATGCACCGGGCGCGGCGGGCTCGCTGGGACTTCGAGGAGGAGAACCCGCTGCGGGACGCGCGCGGCTTCGATCTGGCGCGCGACGTGGCCGACTCCAGCCAGCTGACCGACGAGGACATCGGTCTGGCCAACATCATCCTCACCAACGGCGCCCGGTTCTACGTCGACCACGCGCACCCCGAGTACAGCTCGCCGGAGATCACCAACCCGCGTGACGCGGTGCTCTGGGACAAGGCGGGGGAGCGGATCATGGCGGCGGCGGCGGCCCGCGCGCTGGAACTGCCGAACGGTCAGCGGATCAACCTCTACAAGAACAACACCGACAACAAGGGCGCCTCCTACGGCACCCACGAGAACTACCTGATGCAGCGGTCGACGCCGTTCGCCGACATCGTCCGCCACCTCACCCCGTTCTTCGTCTCCCGGCAGGTGATCACCGGCGCGGGCCGGGTCGGTCTCGGCCAGGAGGGCAACGCGGACGGCTTCCAGATCAGCCAGCGGGCCGACTACTTCGAGGTCGAGGTCGGGCTCGAGACCACCCTCAAACGGCCCATCATCAACACCAGGGACGAGCCGCACGCCGACGCCGAGAAGTACCGCCGGCTGCATGTGATCATCGGGGACGCCAACCTCTCGGAGATCTCCACCTACCTCAAGCTGGGCACCACCGCGCTGGTCCTGACGATGATCGAGGACGGCTTCATCACCGCCGACCTGGCCGTCGACCAGCCGGTCCGGACCCTGCACCGGGTCTCCCACGACCCCTCGCTGAAGTACCAGCTCCTGCTGCGCAACGGCCGTCGGCTGACCGCCGTCCAGCTCCAGATGGAGTACTTCGAGCTGGCCCGCAAGTACGTCGAGGACCGCTACGGCCAGGACGCCGACGAGCAGACCGTCGACGTGCTGCTGCGCTGGGAGGACGTGCTGAACCGCCTGGAGAACGACCCGATGAGCCTGTCCAGGCAGCTCGACTGGATCGCCAAGAAGGAGATCCTGGAGGGCTACCGGCAGCGCGACGGCCTGGACTGGGACAGCCCCAGGCTCCAGCTGGTCGACCTCCAGTACAGCGACGTCCGCCCCGACAAGGGCCTCTACAACCGCCTGGTGGCCCGCGGCCGGTTCGAGCGGCTGCTCACCGAGGACGAGATCACCAGGGCGGTCTCGAAGCCGCCGGAGGACACCAGGGCGTACTTCCGGGGCCGCTGTCTGGAGCAGTACGCCGACCATGTGGCGGCAGCCTCCTGGGACTCCGTCATCTTCGACCTGCCGGGCCGGGACTCGCTCCAGCGGGTGCCGACCCTGGAGCCGCTGCGCGGCACCAGGGAGCACGTCGAGGCGCTGCTGGACCGCTGCCGTACGGCCGAGGACCTGGTCCGCGTGCTCTCCGGCGGGTAACTTTTCGATCACCACGGGTGAACATCCCGCGACGGGGAATCATCCTGAGAGACGACGAACGTTGTACAGGAACCGGACGCGGATGTCGTAGCCGGTGGATAGGGTCGGACCAACCGAGCGAGCGGGGTGAGGTACATGGCCAGCAAGGACACCGGCGGTGGTCAGCAGCGGGCGAACCGTTCCTCCGAGGAGGTCGAGGAGCAGGCCGCGGAGGCACAGACCGCGGACGACCTCAAGGAGCGCCAGGAAAAGCTCAACGACGACGTGGACGCGGTCCTGGACGAAATCGACGACGTACTCGAGTCGAATGCGGAGGATTTCGTCCGGCAGTTCGTCCAGAAGGGCGGCCAGTAGCCGCTCGCCCGTTCTTCCGTCGCGCGCGGCAATCCCGTCAGAAATGCACGGGGTTGCCGCGCGCAAACTTCGGACGACCTGTCAGGTGGATCACCGCCCGTAAACGGGTAGGGTCCGGGGCAAGCGTCTAGTTGATCTACCTGGAAGGAATCGTGTGGAAGCCAACACTGGTGGCACCGGGCGTCTACCGGCTGCCTTCCTGACTCCGGGGTCCTCGTCGTTCTACGACTTCCTCGGCCAGCACTCGCCCGAGCTGCTGCCCGGTGGCCGCAAGCTGCCCGAGGGCCTGACGATCGAGGCGCCGCACGGCACCACCATCGTCTCCGCGGTCTTCGACGGCGGCGTGGTGATCGCCGGCGACCGCCGCGCCACGATGGGGAACGTGATCGCCCAGCGGGACATCGAGAAGGTGTTCCCGGCGGACGAGTACAGCGCCGTCGGCATCGCCGGCACGGCCGGCCTGGCGGTCGAGATGGTCCGGCTGTTCCAGCTGGAGCTGGAGCACTACGAGAAGATCGAGGGCACCGTGCTCTCCCTGGAGGGCAAGGCCAACCGGCTGACCACGATGATCCGGGGCAACCTCGGGATGGCCATGCAGGGCCTCGCCGTGGTGCCGCTGTTCGCCGGGTACGACCTCCGGCTCGGCCGGGGCCGGATCTTCACCTACGACGTCACCGGCGGCCGGTCCGAGGAGCGTGGCTTCGCGGCCACCGGCTCGGGTTCGGTGTTCGCCCGGGGCTCGCTGAAGAAGCTCTACCGCGCGGACCTGACGGCCGATCAGGCCGCCACCGTGGTGGTGCAGGCGCTGTACGACGCGGCCGATGACGACTCCGCCACCGGTGGCCCGGACATGGCCCGGAAGATCTTCCCGATCGTCTCGCTGATCACCGAGGACGGCTTCCGCCGGCTCACCGACGACGAGGTCTCCACGATCGCGCACTCGATCACCGACGGGCGCCTCGAGTACCCCAACGGCCCGCAGGCCCCACTCCTCTAGCCCGCCGGCTCCCAACCAGGAAGGGGACGATCGCCGGTGTCCACACCGTTCTACGTCTCGCCCCAGCAGGCCATGGCGGACCGCGCGGAGTACGCCCGCAAGGGCATCGCCCGCGGCCGCAGCGTGGTCGTGCTCACCTATGACGACGGCATCCTCTTCGTCGCCGAGAACACCTCCCGGGCACTGCACAAGGTGTCCGAGATCTACGACCAGATCGCCTTCGCCGCGGTCGGCCGCTACAACGAGTTCGAGAACCTGCGGATCGGCGGCGTGCGCTACGCCGACCTGCGCGGGTACTCCTACGACCGGGCCGATGTGACGGCCCGTGGGCTGGCCAACGTGTACGCCCAGACGCTCGGCACGATCTTCTCCTCGGTCGGCGAGAAGCCGTACGAGGTGGAGCTGGTGGTGGCCGAGGTCGGCGCCACCGTCGAGGACGACCAGATCTACCGGCTCACCCCCGACGGCTCGGTGGTGGACGAGAAGAACTCGATCGTGGTCGGTGGCAACGCCGACTCGATCGCCAACTACCTGGGCCAGGAGCACCGCGCCGGGCTCACCCTGGCCGGGGCGCTCAGGCTCGCCGTGGACGGTCTCGCCAGGGACCCGAACGGCGGCTCCCCGCGCACCCTGACGCCCGATCAGCTGGAGGTCGCGGTGCTCGACCGGACGCGCTTCCAGCAGCGGAAGTTCAAGCGCATCCTGGGCGGCCAGCTCGGCCGTCTGCTGAGCGGCGACGAGTCCGCCGCGGAGGAGTCGGACGCCTCCGAGTAGCCGGTAGCAGCGGGAGCCCGGGCCGGGCTCCCGCTCCACCGTGGTGAGCTGATGCCCCGTCCGGTTCACCAAGGGTTTCGCAAGGCCTCGCGCAGAGAAGAGGAGCCTTATGGACCGCCGAATTTTCGGGATCGAGAACGAGTACGGCGTCACCTGTACGTTCCGTGGGCAGCGTCGGCTGTCCCCGGACGAGGTGGCCAGGTACCTCTTCCGCCGGGTTGTCTCCTGGGGCCGCAGCAGCAACGTCTTCCTGCGCAACGGAGCCCGGCTCTACCTGGACGTGGGCTCGCATCCCGAGTACGCCACCCCCGAGTGCGACGACGTCACCGAGCTGGTGACGCACGACAAGGCGGGCGAGCGGATCCTCGAGGGGCTCCTGGTGGACGCCGAGCGGCGGCTGCACGAGGAGGGCATCGCGGGCGACGTCTACCTGTTCAAGAACAACACCGACTCGGCCGGCAACTCCTACGGCTGCCACGAGAACTACCTGGTGGCCCGGCACGGCGAGTTCTCCCGGCTGGCCGACGTGCTGATCCCGTTCCTGGTGACCCGTCAGCTGATCTGCGGCGCGGGCAAGGTGCTGCAGACCCCGCGCGGCGCGGTCTACTGCGTCAGCCAGCGGGCCGAGCACATCTGGGAGGGCGTCAGCTCGGCGACCACCCGGTCCCGCCCGATCATCAACACCAGGGACGAACCGCACGCGGACGCCGAGCGCTACCGCCGGCTGCACGTGATCGTCGGCGACTCCAACATGTCCGAGACCACCACCCTGCTCAAGGTGGGCGCGACCGACCTGGTGCTGCGGCTGATCGAGGCCGGGGTGGTGATGCGCGACCTGACCCTGGAGAACCCGATCCGGGCGATCCGCGAGGTCAGCCACGACCTGACCGGCACCCACCAGATCAGGCTCGCCAACGGCCGGGAGGCCAGCGCGCTGGACATCCAGGAGGAGTACTACTCCAAGGCGCTGGAGTTCGCCGACCGCAAGGGCATCAACACCGGCACCATCGCCAAGGTGCTGGACCTCTGGGGCCGCACCCTGGAGGCGGTCCGCACCGAGAACCTGGGCAGCGTGGCCACCGAGATCGACTGGATCATGAAGCACCAGCTGATCGAGCGGTACCGCGAGAAGCACCAGATGAGCATGTCCAACCCCCGGGTGGCCCAGATCGACCTGGCGTACCACGACATCCACCGCCGGCGCGGCCTGTTCTACCTGCTGCAGAACAAGAACCAGGCCGAGCGGGTGACCACCGACCTGAAGACCTTCGAGGCCAAGTCGGTGCCCCCGCAGACCACCCGGGCGCGGCTGCGTGGCGACTTCATCCGGAAGGCGCAGGAGCAGCGCCGGGACTTCACCGTCGACTGGGTGCACCTCAAGCTGAACGACCAGGCGCAGCGCACGGTGCTCTGCAAGGACCCGTTCCGCTCGGTGGACGAGCGGGTGGAGAAGCTGATCGCCGGTATGTAGGACAGTGGTGCCTCCGAGGTGGGGAGCAGATCGGGCCGTACGCTGTCGGGCGAGCTTGTAGCGCCTCGTACTTGACCGACAGTTAGGAATACCGTGCGTCGTATCGCCGGTCTGCTCGCCGTCCTGCCGCTCGTCCTGCTCCCCGCGTGCAGCAGCGACGGGTCGCCCTCCTCGGGGGCGTCCACGACCTCCTCGGCCTCCGCCACGGCGGTGCCGAGCCCGGTGGCTTCGGCCTCGCCGATGCCCACCGTGGCGGGGAGCTTCGGCAGCAAGGCCACCATCACCCTCCCGGCCGACCAGCCGAGCGGCCAGTTCGTGGTGAACACGGTGACCGAGGGGGACGGCGCCACGGTCGCCAAGAACGACTGGGTGACCGTCAGCTACACCGCCAAGGACTGGACCACCGGCAAGGACCTCGCCAGCTCCTACGACGCCGGCAGCAAGCCGCAGCTCTACCAGGCGGGCAGCGGTCAGCTGGTACCCGCCTTCGACCAGAGCGTGCTGGGCAAGAAGGTCGGCAGCCGGCTGCTGGTGGTGGCCCCGCCGGCCGCCGCTTTCGGCAGCCAGGGCAACGCCGATCTCGGGGTGGGCGCGGGTGACACCGTGGTCTTCGTGCTCGACATCATCGAGAGCCTGCCGCCGGACTCCACCATCGGCGGCGCGATCACCCAGCCGCCGGCCGACATGCCGCAGGTCAAGGACAACGGCAAGGCCGCGCCGACCATCACCATCCCGGCCGGGCCGCCCGCGCCGCCGACCGACCTGAAGACCTTCGTGCTGGTGAAGGGCGACGGCAAGCCGGTGCAGTCGGGGCAGACCCTGGTGGTCCAGTACACCGGCGTGCTGTGGGCCGACGGGAAGCAGTTCGACTCCTCCTGGAGCCACGGCGGGGCGCAGGCGCTGCAGGTCGGCACCGGCAGCCTGATCAAGGGCTGGGACCAGGGCCTGGTCGGCCAGACCGTGGGCAGCCGGGTGGAGCTGGTGGTCCCGCCGTCGCTCGGCTACGGGGACAAGGCGCAGTCCTCCGTCCCGGCGAACTCGACCCTGGTCTTCGTGATCGACATCCTCGAGGCCGTCTGAGGTATTTGCGGACAGCCACCACGTCCGGCCTCTTACCGCGCCCTCACCTACACCTGACATACTGTCGCGCACTGTGGCAGGAGTCCGTCAGGACCCGGTGAGGGCGCGGCGCGGCGAGATGGATGGGGAGTCATGACTGACAAGAGTGCCGGTGGCGCGAACGACGGAGCGGTGGCCGACCCGGCGGCCGCACGGCCCGGTGGGCCACTGCCCGGAGACGGCGAGTCGATCGTCGTCCCGCCCGCCATTCTGAAGCAGCAGGCCGGCTGGGGTCAGGCCGAGGCCAGGCGGGCCGAGAGCGGCGAGAGCAAGGACGAGACTCCGCAGGTCTTCGCGTCCAACGTGCGCAAGAAGGACCTCTCGGAGGCCGGCTACGACGAGAACCCCGGCTCGGTGGGCCGGCTCGGCGTGATCCTCGGCACGGTGCTCGCGGTGCTGCTGGTCGGCAGCGGCGTGACGCTGTACGTGGTGAACAAGCCGGACAGCAAGAAGCCGGCCGCCGACGCGGCCCCGACCAGCCCGGCCACCCCGACCCAGGACCCGGTGCCGCCGATCAAGACGGACGCCAAGGTGCTGCCGACGGTCACCGGCGAGCTGGGCAAGAAGGCCGTCATCGAGCTGCCCAAGGAGGCGGCCGACGGCAACTTCGTGGTCAAGACCCTGATCGAGGGCACCGGCCCGAAGGTCGGCAAGGGCAACTGGGTCACCGCCGACTTCACCAGCAAGGACTGGACCACCGGCAAGGACCTGGCCAGCTCCTTCGACCAGAACAAGCCGCAGCTGTTCCAGGCCGGCGGCGGCAAGCTGATCCCGGCGCTGGACGACGCGGTGACCGGTCACGCGGCCGGCAGCCGGGTGCTGGTGATCGCTCCGCCGGCCGCCGCCTTCGGCCCGCAGGGCAACCCGCAGATGGGTGTCGGGGCCGCGGACAACCTGGTCTTCGTGATCGACATCAAGCAGGCCACCGCGCCGGACGCCACCGTCAGCGGTGACGTGGCCGAGCCCGCCGAGGGCATGCCCAAGGTGAAGGACAACGGCAAGAAGCCGGCCACCATCACCCCGGTGCCCGGCGTCGCGGCGCCGACCGAGCTGAAGACCTCGGTGCTGATCGCGGGCAAGGGCCGCAAGATCGAGTCCGGCGAGAAGGTCGTCGTCCAGTACACCGGCGTGCTGTACGCCGACGGAAAGCAGTTCGACTCCTCGCTGGAGCGCGGGCAGGCGTTCAGCTTCGCCACCGGTGGCGGCGGCGTCATCGAGGGCTGGGACAAGGCGGTCACCGGCCAGACCATCGGCAGCCGGATCGAGGTCGTCATCCCGCCCGCCCTCGGCTACGGCGACAAGGCCTCGGAGAAGATCCCGGCCAACTCGACGCTGGTCTTCGTGATCGACATTCTGGACGCGGGTGTCGGCGCGGCCGACTAGCACCGGGCCCGTCGCGTAACGTAGTCCCGTTACATCACCGAACGAGAAGAGCTTTGTTGTGAGCCTTGAGAAGCCGGAGATCGACTTCCCCGTCGGCGACGCGCCGACCGAGCTGCAGATCCGCGACATCATCGTGGGTGACGGTGCCGAGGCCAAGGCCGGCGCCAACGTCAAGGTCCACTACGTGGGCGTGACGTTCTCCACCGGCGAGGAGTTCGACGCCTCCTGGAACCGTGGCCAGACGTTCAGCTTCCCGCTGGGCGGCGGCCGGGTCATCAAGGGCTGGGACGAGGGCGTCCAGGGCATGAAGGTCGGCGGTCGGCGCGAGCTGATCATCCCGCCGAACAAGGCCTACGGCGCCCAGTCGCCGAGCCCGCTGATCCCGGCGAACTCGACCCTGATCTTCGTGGTCGACCTGCTCGGCGTCTGACAGTTCGTCACCCAGTGCAGAAAAACCCGCTACCGGTACGGTCGTCCGCGGATCACGATGCACCCAGCACGATGCACCCCAGTTACCGGAAAGGTCCGCGATGGCGATCGCCAAGGCAGAGCGGCTGATGAACCTCGCCCTGTGCCTGATGAACACCAGACGTCCGCTCTCCAAGAAGGAGCTCCGGGAGTCCGTCGAGGCGTACCGCGAGGCCTGGCAGCAGGGCAGCGAAGAGGCCTTCAACCGGATGTTCGAGCGCGACAAGGACGACCTGCGCGAGCTCGGCCTGGTCATCGACGTCGACGAGAACGCGCTGGACGGCGAGGTCGGCTACCTGGCCCGCCGGGACCGCAACCGGCTGCCGGAGATCGCCCTGGACGCTGAGGAGGCGGCCGCGCTGACACTGGCCGCCCGGGTCTGGCAGCAGGCCAAGATGTCCGGTGCCGCCAGCGGTGCACTGCAGAAGCTGCGGGCCGGCGGGATGCCGATAACCGAGGAGCGCGAGCACAGTGCGCTGGAGCCGCGGATCCCGGCCCGCGAGGCGGCCTTCGAGCCGCTGCTGACCGCCGCCCGGGACCGACGGCCCGTCACTTTCGAGTACCGCAAGGCCGGTGCCTCCGCCGCCGAGCAGCGCGCGGTGGAGCCGTGGGCGCTGGAGTGCTGGCGCGGCCACTGGTACCTGGCCGGCTGGGACCGGGACCGGGAGGCCGCCCGGGTGTTCCGGCTCAGCCGGATCACCGGCAAGGTGCGCTCCCGGGCCGGGCAGTTCACCGGCGCCGTCCCCGAGCACGTGGACGTCCGCGCGGTGGTGGCCCGGTTCGCCGGCGAGGGTGCGACCGCCAGCGCCACCGTCCGGCTGCGCCAGGGCGCGGGCTTCCCGCTCCGTACCAAGGCGCTCAAGGTCACCGAGCTGACCGGCGGCTGGGACGAGCTGGAGATCCCGTACGGCAACGGCCTGGCCGCCGACCTGGCCGAGTTCGGCCCGGACCTGGTGGTGCTGGGGCCCGAGGAGCTGCGGGCAGACGTCATCGACCGGCTGCGCGCGGTGGCCGGCCTCGCACCGGAGGGGCACCAGCAGTGAGCAACGCGATCGACCAGACCCGGCGGATGCTGTCGCTGGTCACCTACCTGCGCGAGCGCCCCGGCGCGGAGGTGGCCGAGGTGGCCCGGGCGTTCGGGATCACCGAGCGGGAGCTGATCAACGACCTGAACGTGCTGCCGATGTGCGGCACCAGCTTCCGCGGCGGCGACCTGCTGGACATCGACACCGACGGCGAGCGGATCTGGTGGCACAACGTCGACGACGTGGCCCAGCCGCTGCGCCTGGCCGCCGACGAGGCGACCGCGCTGCTGGTGGCCGCCCGTGCGGTGGCCGGGCTGCCGGGCCTGCGGGAGCGGGACCGGCAGGCGCTCACCAGGGCGGTGGCCAAGATCGAGGACGCGGCCGGTGACAGCGCCGAGTCCAGCGCCCGGGTCGGGGTGACCTTCGAGGCCGAGGGCCAGGTCTTCGCCGACATCGACCGCGCGCTGAGCGAGGGCCGGCTGATCTGGCTGCGCTACTGGTCGCACGGGCGCGGCGGTATGACGGAGCGTCTGGTGGACCCGATCCGGCTGGTCACCGAGGGGCACACCTACCTCGAGGGCTGGTGCCGGACCTCCGAGGACCGGCGGGTCTTCCGGCTGGACCGGGTGGCCGAGATCAAGGTGCTGGACGAGCCCGCCGCCCCGCCCCGGCTGGAGCCGCGCGACCTGTCGGCCGGGCTGGTCTCGCCGGCCGCCGACGACCCCGAGGTGGTGGTCGAGGTCGGGGCCGGCGGTCGCTGGGTGGCCGAGTACTACACCCACGACGCGGCCGAGGAACTCCCGGACGGCGGGCTGCGGATCACCCTGCGCAGCGCCGACCCGGCCGGGCTCCGGCCGCTGGCGCTGCGGCTCGGCCGGGACGGCCGGATCGTCTCGCCGGCCGAGCTGGCCGACTCGGCCCGGGCCACGGCCCTGGCCGCCCTTGAGGGGTACCGGGACTGATCCGTGGCCGAGGGCACCAGATTCAAGGTCTACTGCTCGGCCTGCCGGGCGAAGGTGGAGCTGGCGGCGGACTGCTTCCGGCTGGCGCTCGGCGCCACCCGGGAGCGCACCTTCTACAGCTTCACCTGCCCGGAGTGCGGCGCCTCGGTGCGCAAGCCCGCAGGTGAGAACATCGTGGCGGCGTTGACCAGGGCCGGGGTCAGCACCATGCGCCTGCTGCCGGTCGAAGGATAGGAGCCGACACCGTGCCGTGGACCATGACCGCCGCCGTCCTGCTGGCCACCGCCGGGCTGCTGGTCCTCGGCGCGCTGGCCTGCCGCCTCTGGCTGGACGTCAGATCGCTGGCCCGTGAGGTGGACGGCGCCTCCCGGGCGCTGGCCGACGCAGCTGCGCAGTTGAAACCTTCCTAGGGGCTCGTTCCCGCTCGGTCACCCGCAGGGGCTACCATCGCCCGGAGTGGGGGAGTGCTGCCCCTGGGAGAAAGGCGGTCGCACATGCGGATCGGCACGATTCTGATCATCGTCGTCCTGGCCCTGCTGCTGTTCGGCGCGAAGCGACTGCCCGATCTGGCCCGGTCGCTCGGGAAGTCGGCGCGCATTCTCAAGGCCGAGACCAAGGCGCTGAAGGACGAGACGGTGGCCGCCGCCAAGGAGGGCGCGGCCGACCCGATCGAGGCCCCACGGGTCATCAAGTCCGCCCCCGGCCAGACCGCACGAGTTGAGGACCGAGGTTGAGCAAGTCCGAGAAGGCCGTGAAGTCGGCCAAGGACCCCGAAGGCCGGATGGCGCTCGCCGACCACCTGCGGGAACTCCGTAACCGGCTGGTCAAGTCGCTGCTGGCGATCATCGCGATCACCATCGTCGCGTTCTTCTACCACCGGCAGATCACCGACTTCCTGATCGCGCCGCTGCCGGTCTGTGGTCCGGACGGCAAGCCGCTGCCGGGCGACATGAACTGCGCGCTGGTCTCCAACATCGGTCTGCTGAGCCCCTTCACGGTGCTGCTCAAGGTCGCCCTGACGACCGGTGTGGTGGTCTCCACCCCGGTCTGGCTCTACCAGCTGTGGAAGTTCGTCGCGCCGGGCCTGCACCAGAACGAGCGCCGGTACACGCTCTCCTTCCTGGGCCTCGGCACCCCGCTGTTCCTGGCGGGTGCCGCGCTGGCGTACGTGATCATGCCGGTGACGGCACAGATGCTGATCTCGTTGACCGCCAGCGGGGTCACCTCGATCCTGCCGGTGGAGAACTACCTCGACATCATCACCAGGATGGTGCTGGTCTTCGGGTTCGGCTTCGAGTTCCCGCTGCTGCTGGTGATGCTGAACCTGGTCGGGGTGGTCAGCGGCAAGCGACTGCTCAGCTGGTGGCGCGCAATGATCATGGCGATCACGGTCTTCGCGGCCTTCGCCACCCCGAGCGCGGACCCGCTCTCGATGCTGGGTCTGGCCGCACCGATCATCGTGCTGTACTTCATTGCGGTCGGGGTGGCCCTGCTGAACGACCGCCGCCGGGCCCGGCGCAACCCCGATGCCGGGCTGGACGAGGACGAGGCCTCGCACCTGGACCTCTCGGTGGACCAGGTCGGCTCGGTCGAGGGCATCGAGGCGTCGGCCGCCCCGGAGCTGCCGACGGCCGTTCCGGCGGCGCGCCGTGAGCAGCTGGACGACATCACCTGACAGACTGTCAGTCATCCGTAAGGCCCCGGCCTGCTGGTCCTTCCAGCGGTCGGGGCCTTTCTGTCGTGTGCACGGCCTTGGCAGCGCTACAACCATGTGACATATTACTGACGTGTCCAAGAGATCCCCCCACGATGTCCTGGTGATCGGCGCCGGTGTGGTCGGTGCCGCCTGCGCCTACTACGCGGCCCGAGCCGGCCTCGCTGTCACCGTGATCGACCGCGGCCCGGTGGCCGGCGGTACCACCGGTGCGGGCGAGGGGAACCTGCTGGTCTCCGACAAGGAGCCGGGGCCGGAGCTCGACCTGGCACTGCTCTCCACCGGCCTCTGGCAGACCATCGCCGAGCAGCTGGGCGAGCGGATCGAGTACGAGGCCAAGGGCGGCCTGGTGGTCGCCTCGGCCGAGGCCGGGATGACCGCGCTGCGGGCCTTCGCGGCCGAGCAGGCCAAGGCCGGGGTGGTCTCGACCGAGATCCCCGGCGACCGGCTGGCCGAGCTGGAGCCGCACCTGGCCCCCGGCCTGGCCGGCGGCTTCCACTACTCGCAGGACGCCCAGGTCCAGCCCGCGCTGGCAGCCGCTCACCTGCTGCGGGCTTCCGGTGCGTCGATCCGGCTCGGTGAGACCGTCACCGCGATCCGCACCGGTCCGTCCGGTGAGGTGCTCGGTGTCACCACCGACCGGGGCCGGATCGACGCCCCCGCCGTGATCAACGCGGCCGGCACCTGGGGCGGGGACCTCGCCGCGCTGGCCGGGGTGGCGCTGCCGGTGCTGCCCCGCCGGGGCTTCGTACTGGTCACCGAGCCACTGCCGAGGATCGTCCGGCACAAGGTCTACGCCGCCGACTACGTGGCCGACGTGGCGAGCGGCTCGGCCGCCCTGCAGACCTCCGCCGTGGTCGAGGGCACCCCCGCCGGACCGGTCCTGATCGGCGCCAGCCGGGAGCGGGTCGGCTTCGACCGGACCCTCTCGGTGGAGGTGCTCCAGCGGCTGGCCGCGAACGCCGCCGCACTCTTCCCGGTGCTGCGCACCGTCGCGGTCCAGCGCGCCTACCGGGGCTTCCGCCCCTACCTGCCGGACCACCTGCCCGCGATCGGCGCCGACCCCCGGGTGCCCGGCCTCTACCACGCCTGCGGCCACGAGGGCGCGGGCATTGGTCTGGCCCCCGCCACCGGTCTGCTGATCGCCCGTCAGCTCACCGGCGAACGGCCCGAGCTCGACCTCACCCCGTTCCGCGCCGACCGTTTCGACGGCGCCGCCGCGTGAACGCCGAACCCCGGAGAGGACGCACCATGCGCCGAACCCCCGCCGAACTGGTCGGCGCACGGCCCGAGCCCGGGCACACCATCGACTTCGACGGCCGTCCGATCCCGGCCCTGCCCGGCCAGAGCATCGCCGCCGCGCTGTGGGCCGAGGGCATCCTGGCCTGGCGCACCACCCGGGTGAACGGCCGCCCGCGCGGCGCCTTCTGCGGGATCGGCGCCTGCTACGACTGCCTGGCCACCGTCAACGGCCAGGCCAGTAAGCGCACCTGCCTGCTGCCCGCCGAGCCCGGCACCACCGTCACCACCCAGGAGGGCCACGGCCGTGCCGACCTCGCCGTCTGACCCCTCTGCCCCGTACGACCTCGCGGTGATCGGGGCCGGTCCGGCCGGGCTGGCCGCCGCCGTCACCGCCGCCGAGCTCGGTCTGCGCTGCGTCCTGCTGGACGCGGGCCCGCGCCCCGGCGGCCAGTACTACCGACACCCCGCGCCCGGTCTGGGCGCCGCCCACCCGGAGCGGCTGCACCACGGCTGGTCCGCCTTCACCGGGCTGACCGGCCGGCTGGCCGCCAGTACGGTCACCCACCTGACGGAGCACCACGTCTGGACCGCCGAGCAGGGCGAGGTCTGGCGCCTGCACGCCACCGTCGGCGCCGGATCCACCGGCAGCGCGGTGGTCGAGGCCAAGGCGGTCCTGCTGGCCACCGGCGCGTACGAGCGTCAACTGCCCTTCCCCGGCTGGACGCTGCCCGGGGTGGTCACCGCGGGTGGCGCCCAGGCGATGCTCAAGGCCGGCCTGGTGCTGCCCGGCCGCCGGATCGTGGTCGCGGGCAGCGGCCCGCTGCTGCTGGCCGCCGCCTCCTCGCTGGTCTCCGCCGGGGCGAGTGTCCCCGCGGTGGTCGAGGCGGGCAACTACCTCGGCTACGCCCGGGGGCTCGGTACGCTCGCGGCCAACCCCGCGAAGCTGGTCGAGGGCGCCGGGCACGGCGCGCGGCTGCTGCGCGGCAAGGTCCGGCTGCGGCGCTCCAGCGCGGTGGTCGAGGCGCACGGCACCGACCGGGTGACCGGAGTGACGGTGGCCCGGCTGGACGCCGAGTGGCGCCCGGTGCCCGGCACCGAGCGCCGGATCGACTGCGACGCGCTCGCGGTCGGCCACGGGCTGCTGCCGCAAATCGAACTGGCCACCGAGCTGGGCGCGGAGACCGTGCTGACGGCCGACCGGACGGTCGCGCTCAAGGTCGACGACGGGCTGCGCACCAGCCTGCCGGGCCTCTGGGCGGCGGGGGAGACCTGCGGTGTCGGCGGGGCCGACCTGGCGATCGCCGAGGGCGAGCTGGCGGCCCGGGTGATCGCCGGCGCCCCGGTGCCTGCCGCGCTGCGCCGCCGCCGGGACCGGCGCCGGGCCTTCGCGGGGCTGATGGCCGCCGCGCACCGCCCGGGCCCGGGCTGGACGGACTGGCTCCGTCCCGACACCGACGTCTGCCGCTGCGAGGAAGTCCCGGTCGCCGCCGTCCGGGAGGCCGTCGAGGAGCTCGGCGCGACCGACCCACGGACCGTCAAACTCCTCACCCGAGCCGGGATGGGCTGGTGCCAGGGCCGGATGTGCGGCCCCGCCGTCGCCTGCCTGTCCGGCAGCACCGAACTGCGCCCGGACTCCCGGCCGCTCTCCTGTCCCGTCCCGCTGGCCCAGTTGGCCGACGGTTCGTAGTGCCTCGCGAGAGGCATTCCCCCGGGGGCGCGGCCCGTCCGCCGTGCCCCCTTGTGTCCGCTCTTCCCATCTAATAAAATGTCACACCTCACCATTTCAAGGAGTAGTCCACGTGTCCGCAACGCACGAGCCCACCCGTCCCTGGCGCGGCATCATGGTCGCCACCACGCTCCCGCTGCGCGCCGACCTCTCCGTCGACTACGACGCGTACGGCGAGCACGTCCAGTGGCTGATCGCGAACGGCTGCGACGGCGTCGTCCCCAACGGCTCGCTCGGCGAGTACCAGACCCTCACCGCCGAGGAGCGGGCCAAGGTCGTCACCACGGCGGTCGAGGCCGCCGGTGACGGCTCGCGGGTGATGCCCGGCGTCGCCGCCTACGGCAGCGCCGAGTCCCGCCGCTGGGCCGAGCAGGCCGCCGAGGCCGGGGCAGGCTCGGTCCTGCTGCTCCCGCCGAACGCCTACCGCGCCGACCACGCCGCCGTCCGCGCCCACTACGCCGAGGTGGCGCAGGCCGGTCTGCCGATCGTCGCCTACAACAACCCGATCGACACCAAGGTCGACCTGGTCCCCGAGCTGCTCGCCCAGCTGCACACCGACGGTTCGATCGTGGCCGTCAAGGAGTTCAGCGGCGACGTCCGCCGGGCCTACCAGATCGCCGAGCTGGCGCCCGACCTCGACCTGCTGATCGGCGCCGACGACGTGCTGCTCGAGCTGGCGCTCGGCGGTGCGGTGGGCTGGATCGCCGGGTACCCGAACGCGCTGCCGCAGGCCAGTGCCAAGCTGTTCCGGGCCGCCGTCGCCGGTGACCTGGAGACCGCGGTGCCGCTGTACCGCTCGCTGCACTCGCTGCTGCGCTGGGACTCCAAGACCGAGTTCGTCCAGGCCATCAAGCTGTCGATGGACATCGCAGGCCGCCCCGGCGGTCCGGTCCGTCCGCCGCGCTTCCCGCTCACCCCGGAGATCGAGGCGGCCGTCCGTGCCGCGACCGAGAAGGCCCTCGCCGACGGTCTGGTCTGACCGTACGTCAACCGAGGAAATGCCAGTGGCCGGCTGCGGGGGCAGCCGGCCCTCCCACCGAGGGGACCGAATCCATGCGCAGCCGTCACGTCTTCCACGCCGTCGACTCGCACACCGAGGGCATGCCGACCCGAGTGATCACCGGCGGCTTCGGTGTCATCCCGGGCGCCACCATGGCCGAGCGCCGGGTGCACTTCCAGGAGCACCTGGACCACTTCCGCACCCTGCTGATGTACGAGCCGCGCGGCCACGCGGCGATGAGCGGCGCGATCCTCCAGCCGCCGACCCGTCCTGACGCCGACTTCGGCGTGCTCTACATCGAGGTCTCCGGCCTGCTGCCGATGTGCGGCCACGGCACCATCGGGGTCGCCACCGTGCTGGTGGAGACCGGCATGGTCGACGTGGTGGAGCCGGTCACCACGGTCCGGCTCGACACCCCCGCCGGACTGGTGATCGCCGACGTGCACGTCCAGGACGGCGCGGCCAAGGCCGTGACGATCCGTAACGTGCCCTCGTACTCGGTCGCCCTCGACCAGAAGATCGAGGTCCCGGGCTACGGCACGGTCGGCTACGACCTGGCGTACGGCGGCAACTTCTACGCGATCCTGCCGCTGGCCGAGTTCGGTATCCCGTTCGAGCGGGAGCGCAAGCAGGAGATCCTGGACGCCGGGCTCGCCCTGATGGACGCCATCAACGCGGCCGACCGCCCGGTCCACCCGGAGAACCCGTCCATCCACAGCTGCCACCACGTGCAGCTGCTCGCCCCCGGCTCGACCGCCGCCCACTCCCGGCACGCGATGGCCATCCACCCCGGCTGGTTCGACCGCTCCCCGTGCGGCACCGGCACCTCGGCACGGATGGCCCAGCTGCACGCCCGCGGCGAACTCCCGCTGCACCAGGACTTCCAGAACGACTCCTTCATCGGCACCTCGTTCACCGGCCGCCTGGTCGAGGAGACCACGGTGGCCGGCCTGCCCGCCGTGGTCCCCACCGTCACCGGCCGCGCCTGGATCACCGGCACGGCGCAGTACTTCCTCGACCCGACCGACCCGTTCCCCGCAGGCTTCCTGCTCTGAACGAGTTGCACTATCCAGGGGCTCGGGGCTCTGCTGACGTGCGGCTCCGCCGCGTGGGCGACGCCGACCTTCGCAGTGACCCCGGCGCCAGATCTCCTCGCAGTTCCCCGAGCCCCTGGCGTGTGCCAACTGGGCGTCCGCTGAAAGGTTTTCCGTGATCAGCTCGTACAACCCCGCCAACCCGAGCGACCTCGTGATCGAGGTCGAAGCCGCCGGAGGCCCGGGCACGACCCAAGCCGTCGCCCAGGCCCGCGCCGCCCAGTCCGGCTGGCTGGCCCTCGGTGCGGGTGGCCGCTCCGCCGCCCTGGGCCGCGCCGCCGACGCCGTCGAGGCGAACGCCGCCGAGCTGGCCGCGCTGATCGTCCGTGAGGTCGGCAAGCCGCTCGCCGAGGCCCGCGGCGAGGTGGCCCGTACGGTGGCGATCTGGCGCTACTACGCGCAGGCGCCCTACGCCGCGTCAGGTGCCGTGCACGAGCCCGCCGCCGGCGAGGGCCTGCTGCTGACCCGCCGTCGCCCGTACGGTGTGGCCGGGCTGATCACCCCGTGGAACTTCCCGCTCGCCATCCCGACCTGGAAGGCCGCCCCGGCCCTCGCGGTCGGCAACACCGTCGTCCTCAAGCCCGCCCCCGAGGGCACCGCGTGTGCCCTGCGGCTGGCCGAACTCGCGGGCCTGCCCGAGGGCGTGCTGACCGTCGTCCCGGGTGGAGCCGAGGAGGGCGCGGCGCTGGTCGCCGCCTCCGACGTGGTCTCGTTCACCGGCTCCACCGCCGTCGGCCGGGCCGTGGTCGCCGCGACCACCGAGCGCGGCATCCCGGTGCAGGCCGAGATGGGCGGCCTGAACGCCGCGATCGTGCTGCCGGACGCCGACATCGCCCAGGCCGCCGCCCACCTGGCCGCCGCGATCGCCGGGTACGCGGGGCAGAAGTGCACCGCCACCAGCCGGGTGATCGCCGTCGGCGACGCGTACGAGCCGCTGGCCGCCGCGCTCGGCAAGGCGCTGGCCGCGATCGCCGAGCCGGGCGCGCTGACCGAGGTCTGCGGCCCGGTGATCAACAAGCCCGCGCTGGAGCGCCTGACCGAGGCCGTGGACAGCGCCGTCGCCGCCGGGGCCACCGCGCTCGCGGGCGGCAGCCGGATCGAGCGCGACGGCTGGTTCATCGAGCCGACCCTGCTCGAGGAGGTCCCGGCCGAACACCCGCTGCGGACCGAGGAGTTCTTCGGCCCGGTGGCCGTGCTGCTGCGCGCCGCCGACCTGGACGAGGCGATCGCGGTCGCCAACGACACCCGGCACAGCCTCTCCACCTCGGTGCACACCCGGGACCTGGACACCGCGCTGGCCGCCGCCGACCGCCTCGACGCGGGCATGGTCCGGGTCAACGCGCCGTCCAGCGGCGTGGACTTCCACGTCCCGTTCAGCGGTGCCAAGGGTGCCGGCTACGGCCCGCGCGAGCAGGGCCAGGCCGTGCTCGACTTCTACACCGCCGAGCGCACCGTGACCCTGCTGCCCGCCGGTTCGCCGCGATGAGCGCGCTGACGCCGGTCCACACGGTCGACTACCACACCGCCGGTGAGCCGTTCCGGATCGTCACCGCCGGGCTGCCGCCGATCCCCGGCGACACCGTCGCCGAGCGCCGCGCCATCGCGCTCGGTGCCGGTGGCACGGCGACCGACCCGCGCCCCAGCGCGCTGGACGACATCCGCCGGCTGCTCACCCGCGAGCCGCGCGGGCACGCCGGGATGTACGGCGGGTTCGTGGTCCCGGCCGACGACAGCGAGGCCCACCTCGGGGTGCTGTTCTGGCACAAGGACGGCTACTCCACCGCCTGTGGCCACGGCACCATCGCGCTCGGCGCCTGGGCGGTCGACTCCGGTCTGGTGGCCGCCCCGGCGGACGGCACCGTCCGGGTCCGGATCGACGTACCGTCAGGCCGGGTGAGCGCCGCCGTGCACCGCACCGACGGCCGGACCACCGGGGTCACCTTCCGGAACGTGCCCACCGCCGTCACCGCCCAGAAGCTGGCCGTGCCCACCTCGCGCGGGACGGTCGCGGTCGGCCTGGCGCACTCCGGCGCCTGCTACGCCTCGGTCCGGGCGGCCGACCTCGGGCTGACCGTCGACACCGCCTCGCTGCCCGAACTCACCGCACTGGGCCGGGAGATCAGGGCCGCACTGGCCGACGAGCCCGCCACCAGGCACCCCTCGGACCCGCTGCTCTCCGGGGTCTACGGCGTGATCCTGTACGAGGAGCTGCCGGACACCCCGTCAGGCCCCAACCAGCGCAACGTCACCGTCTTCGCGGACGGCCAGATCGACCGCTCGCCGTGCGGCTCCGGCAGCTCGGCCCGACTCGCCCTGCTGGCCGCCGAGGGCCGTCTGACGACGGGTGAGGAACTGCGGCACGAGTCGATCATCGGTAGCGTGTTCACCGGGCGGCTCGCCGCGGAGCACCGCGACGGATGGATCACCGAGGTCACCGGCACCGCCCACCGCACCGGCGAGCACCGCTTCCTGCTCGACCCGGCCGACTCTCTCGGGACGGGGTTCCTGCTCTGATGGCCATCGCTCAGCTCCCGCTCACCCTCACCCCCGGCCAGGCCGTCGACGCGCTGGCCGCCGTACTGCTCAAGGGTCTCGACCCGGAGGAGTGCCCGGCCCGCAGCAACATCCCCGTCCCGGCGGGCGAGTTGCTGCTGATGCCGGCCGCCGACACCGCGTACGCGGGGGTGAAGATCGCGGGCGTGGTCCCGGCCAACGCGGCCCGGGGCCTGCCCCGGATCACCGGCAGCTACCTGCTGCTGGACGGGCCGACCCTGCAGCCGCTCGCGCTGCTCGACGGCATCGCGCTCACCTCGCTGCGCACCCCGGCCGTCACCGCGCTCGCGCTGCGCCTGCTGGCCGCGCCGGACGCCTCGCACCTGGTGCTGTTCGGCTCCGGGCCGCAGGCGTACGCGCACCTGGACGCGCTGCTGGCGATCCGGCCGCTGACCCGGGTCACCGTGGTCGGCCGATCGGTCGAGCCGGTGGTCGCCCTGGTGACGTACGCCCAGGGGCTCGGCCTCGACGCGGTGGCGGGCGACGCCGGGGCGGTGGCCGAGGCCGATCTGGTGGTCTGCTGCACCACGGCGCGGGAGCCGCTGTTCGACGGTGCGCTGGTGCCGGACCACGCTGCGGTGGCGGCGGTGGGCTCGCACGAACCGACGGCCCGCGAGGTCGACACGGTGCTGGTCGAGCGGGCGGCGCTGTACGTGGAGGCGCGCTCGGTGGCGCTCCGGGAGGCAGGCGACCTGCTGATTCCTGGTGTGGCCGGATCCAGGCTTGCTAACCTGTCAGAATTGGTCAACGGCAAGGCAGTTGTACCCACGGATCGTCCGCGGTTCTTCAAGAGCGTCGGGATGGCCTGGCAGGACCTCGCGGTGGCGGCGGCACAGTACGAGGTCGGTATTTCTGCCTGAATTGTTTTACAAATCAACGTAACGTGACATTGTACAATGGTGTCCTGCTTAGCCACCCGGAGGAACACCATGGCGGACCTCAAGCCCCGCGCCCTCATCTCCGTCCAGGAGCGCCTGCGCGACCAGGTCGCCCACGCCCTTCGGGCTGCCCTGATCTCCGGCGAACTCCGCCCGGGCGTCGTCTACTCGGCGCCCGCGCTGGCCGCCGACTTCGGTGTCTCCGCCACCCCCGTCCGGGAGGCGATGCTCGACCTGGCCCGCGAGGGCCTGGTCGAGGCGGTCCGTAACAAGGGCTTCCGGGTCACCGAGCTGACCGAGCGCGACCTCGACGACTACACCGAGATCCGCGCCCTGATCGAGGTCCCCACCATCGGCCGGGTCACCCGCACCGCCGACCGGGACCAGCTCGAAGCGCTCCGCCCCGAGGCGCACGCCATCGTCGCGGCCGCCCGCAAGCACGACCTGATCGGCTACCTGGAGGCGGACCGCCAGTTCCACCTCTCGCTGCTCGGCCTGGCGGGGAACGCCCGGCTGGTCGACGTGGTCGGTGACCTCCGCAAGCGGTCCCGCCTCTACGGCCTCAACCGCCTGGACCAGCGCGGCGAGCTGGTCTCCTCCGCCGAGGAGCACCTCACCCTGCTCGACCTGATGATCGCGGGCAACGCCGAGGCCGCCGAGACCTGCATGGCCGAACACCTCGGCCACGTCCGCTCGCTCTGGGCGGCCGGCGTGGAGGCCGCAGCGGCCGAGCAGCCGGCGCTGCGCCTCGGCGCGCGCTGACCGCTCCACCCTGACGGGCCGTCGGACCGCACTGCGGGCCGGCGGCCCGTCGGCGTGCAACCGGCGCGGGCGCCGCCGCGTCTGCGCAGACGAGCACCGGTTGGATCACCCGACCGGGCCCATGGGGGGAACTGATGAGCGAGACCAACGACCGCAGACCCGGGCACACCCTGGAGCCCTGTCCGAGCTGTGGCCTGGCGGACCAGGTCAAGGGCGTCCCGGCCGTCTACCTGGCCGGACGGGACCGCATCCTGGTGCCCGGCCGGGACAGCGAAGGCCGTTCGACCACCGTCACCAGGACGGTGACCACGGGGGTCTCGGACGCGCTCTCGCCGGTGCCGCAGAGCCTGACGGTGGGATCGGCGGTGAAGACCGCGGGGATCGGATTCCTCGGAGGGTTCGCCGTGTTGGTCGCCATCGGCACGTTCCTCGGTGGCGCACTCGCCGGGCACTGGTTCTCCGCCGACCCCGCCCCGGACGACCGGTTCGGGGTTTCGGCCTATGGCAGCTGGTCGAGCTCCGTTGCTCCGTCGCCGCCGCACCTCCCCGACCTGGCCTTCCTCGGCTGGATCTCGGGCTTCGCCCTGCTCGCGGCGGTGCTCTTGTTCACCACGGTCGTCCGTCGCGGCGCGGCGACCCGTACCCGGCTGGCCGGCCGCCCGGCTGCCGAGGAGCTCTGGGCCACCGCCTGGTACTGCGCCCGCTGCGGTACCGCCCACTTCCCGCCCACCCCGACCGACCCTGCCTACTCCCTCACCCTCCAGGAGTTCCGCCGCCGCATCTGGCAGGCCGGCGGCTACGGCGACCTCGCGGACCGCCACCCGGTGTCCTGAGCCGGTCCTGCCCGTTCGGGAGAATCGCCCCGCCCTCAGCAGGTCGCGGTCGTGGGTGACCGTCACCGTGGCGGTGCGGTGCTCGCGGGTGATGGTGGCGAGCAGGTCGACGATCTGGGCGCCGCGTTCGTGGTCCAGGGCCGAGGTGGGCTCGTCGACCAGCAGGACGGAGGGATCGCCGAAGAGGGCGCGGGCGATGTTGACCCGCTGGCGCTCGCCGCCGGAGAGCTGGTGCGGGCGGCGGCGCTGCTTGGAGGCGTCCAGGCCGACCGAGGCGAGCAGCGCCTCGGCCCGCTCGCGGGCGGCCCGGGGCTTGCCGCCACGGACCGACTCCAGGACCAGCAGCTGCTCCACCGCCGTCAGCGAGGCGAGCAGGTTGGACTGCTGGAAGACGATGCCGAGCCGCTCCCGGCGCAGCGCCGAGCGGGCCTTCTCGCCCAGTGCGCCGACCTCCTGACCGTCGATCAGCACCGAGCCGCTGTCCGGGCGGAGCAGGGTCGCGGCCACCGCCAGCAGCGAGGACTTGCCGGAGCCGGAGGGCCCGGCCACCGCCGTGAACTCACCGGGCGCGACCGAGAGCGAGACCTGGTCGAGGGCGGTCAGCCGGGCTTCGCCGTCGGGGTAGGTGAGGGTGACGTCGCGCAGGGCGAGGCCGGTACGGGTGGACTGGACGGTGGTGGTCATCGGTTGGCTCCAAGCGCGGCCAGCGGGTCGACGGAGGTGATGCGGCGGACGGCGAGCGCGGCGCCGAGCAGGCCGAGCAGGACCATCACCGCGACCGGGATGCCCACACTCGCCGGGCTGACGTCGAACGGGACGCTGGCGGCGGCCAGCAGCCCGCCCACCCCGCCGATCGCGCCGCCCAGCAGCGCACCGCCGAGCAGCACGGCGGCGGCCTGCGCCAGCGCGTCCCGGACCAGGTAGCCACTGCTCGCGCCGACCGCCTTGAGCACCGCGATGTCGGGCTTGCGCTGGACCGTCCAGACCGTGAAGAAGGCCCCGACCACCAGCGCGCTGACCGCGAACAGGAAGCCCTGGATCATCTGCAGGCTGCCCTGCTCGGCGGAGTACCCGTTGATCCCGGCCAGCGAGTCGCCGAGCGAGACGGTGTCGGTGCCCTGCGCCGCGTCCAGCGCGCCGAGGTCCGCACCCGAGGTGGTCAGGGCGAGGGCGGTCGGCTGGGTCTGGCTGCTGACCTGCTCCCAGGTGGCGACCGTGGTCCACACCGTGGGGGCGTGACTGTAGGAGCGCTCGGCGGTCAGGCCGGAGACGGTGACCGTGCGCGGGCCGACCTTGACCTGCTCACCGACCGTCAGGTGGTACTCGGCGGCGGTGTCGGCACCGACCGCGATCTGACCGTCCGTCGGGGCGGTGCCGGACTCCAGCGGGGGCAGCAGCCCGGCCGGGGCCCCGACCACGCTGACCGAGGCGGCCGTGTCGCTGGCGGTCAGCCGGGTCATCGAGATGCCCAGCGGCTGTACCGACTCGACGCCCGGGGCGGCGGCGAAGGCCGCGGCCTGGTCGGACGACACGGTGCTGCTGCTGAACGAGACCGTCGGCGTGGCCCCGGCGGGGGCGCCGAAGACGATCTGGTCGGCCGGCAGGTCGGCGATGGTGGAGGAGGCGGCGGAGGCGAGCCCGCCGGTCAGCCCGTAGAGGAAGACGACCAGGGTGGTTATCAAGGTGACCACCGCCCCCATCAGGGCGAACCGCCCCTTGGCGAAGCGGATGTCACGGAGTGCGACGAACACGGTGGCCTTCCCGGTACGGAGATTTTCTGAGACTCCTCCACCCTGTCGGCGCGCGGCCCCGATTCCATCAGGGAGAGGAGGGGGGCTCCACTCGTGCGGGGGATGCAGCCAGGAATACATCGAACGGTTGATGCCGTGGCGGCCGGGCCGGGGCCCCGCACCCCGTACTCTCGGAAGGCGTGACCAGTACCGAACCGCCCGGCCACTCCGGGAACACGCCCGCGCTGCGGCTGATGAACCTCGCCCTGCACGGCCTTTTCGTGGCCCTGCTGGTGGTGCTGGTCGCCCGGGGCGTGGCCGACGGCGGGCTCGGGCCGGCGGCGCTGCTCACCGCGATACTGCTTGCGGCGGTCTATCTGAGCGGCGGCGCTCTCGCGCCGGTGCGCACCACCCGGCTGTGGGCGGGGCTCTGGTTCGGCGCGGTGCTGCTGCTCTGGATCGGTCTGACGCTCCGGCACCCCGAGTTCTGTTATCTGGCCTTCCCGCTGTACTTCGTCTGTCTGCACCTGCTGCCGGTGCGCTGGGGCGTGGCCGCCGTGGGTGCGCTGACCGTGGTGGTGGTGGCCGCGCAGGCGGGCACCACGGGCGGGCTGACCACCGCGAAGGTGCTCGGTCCGGTGGCGGGCGCGGTGGTCGCGCTGCTCACCGCGTACGGCTACGCGGCGCTGTACCGGGAGAGCCGGGAGCGTCAGCGGCTGATCGACGACCTGGTCCGGGCCAGGGACGAGCTGGCCGCCACCCAGCGCGAGGCGGGCCGGCTGGCGGAGCGTCAGCGGCTGGCCCGGGAGATCCACGACACCCTGGCGCAGGGGCTGTCCAGCATCGTGCTGCTGGCCCGCTCGGCGGAGTCGGCGCTGCCGGCCGACCCGGGCGCGGCCCGGGAGCGGATCGCCGAGGTCGGGCGGACGGCCTCGGCCAATCTCGCGGAGGCCCGCCGGTTCGTGCACGCGCTCACCCCGCCCGCGCTGGACGGGGTGACGCTGACCGAGGCGCTGCGGCGGCTGGCCGATACCCAGAGCGTGGTGTTCCACCTGGACGGCGAGCCGTACCCGCTGCCGGTGGAGGCGGAGGTCGCGCTGCTCCGGCTGACCCAGGAGGCGCTGGCCAACGCGGCCCGGCACGCCCGGGCCGAGGCGGTGGCCGTGACACTGACCTACCTGGACGACGAGGTGACCCTGGACGTCTTCGACGACGGGGTGGGCTTCGACCCGCTCGCGCTGCCCTCGGGTGAGGGCCGGCGGTTCGGCCTGCACGGGATGCGCGAGCGGATCGCGGCACTGGGCGGCCGACTGACGGTGGAGTCGGCGCCGGGCGAGGGGACGGTGGTGGCGGTCTCGCTGCCGCTGCGGACGATCGAGACGGCCGAGGCCGTGCTGACGGAGGCTGGTGCGCAGTGATCCGGGTGCTGTTGGTGGACGACCACCCGGTGGTGCGGCGCGGGCTGCGCGCGATGGTGGACGACCTGCCCGAGCTGGAGGCGGTGGGCGAGGCGGCCGACGGTGCGGAGGCGCTGCGGGTGCTGGCGGAGCTGGCGCAGCGCCCCGACGTGGTGCTGATGGACCTTCAGATGGGCGCCGGGATGCACGGGGTGGAGGCCACCCGGCGGATTACCGCGCTGCCCGATCCGCCCGCCGTGCTGATCCTCACCACCTACAGCACCGACGCCGACATCCTGGCGGCGGTCGAGGCGGGTGCGACGGGCTATCTGCTCAAGGACGCCCCGCCGGAGGAGGTGGCGGCGGCGGTCCGGGCCGCCGCCCGGGGCGAGACGGTGCTGGCGCCGCCGGTCGCGGCCCGGCTGCTCGGGCGGGTGCGGGCCGGGCGGCCGACGCTGTCGCCGCGCGAGGCGGAGATCCTCCAGCTGCTGGCGCTCGGGCTGGCCAACAAGCAGATCTCCAAGCGGCTGTTCATCAGCGAGGCGACGGTCAAGACCCACCTGGTGCACATCTACGACAAGCTCGGCGTCGACAGCCGGACGGCCGCGATCGCCTCGGGCCTGACCAGCGGGCTGATCCGGCCGGCCTGAGGCAGCGAGCCTGAGCCGGAGAGCCTGAGGACGGCCGCCGCGGGAACGTGCTGTGCGATGATCACGAGGTGTCAGGTACCGCGTTCCCGAGGCCCCGGGTGGGGCGGCCGCGTGCCGCCGGGCCGTCGAACAGCGAACTGTCCGGCCGGGAGCAGGTGTTGGCGGCCGCCGCCGCGCTGTTCACCCGGAACGGGTACGCCGCGACCACCACCAGAGCGGTGGCCGAGCTGGCGGGGCTGCGGCAGGCGTCGATGTACCACTACTTCGCCCGCAAGGAGGACCTGCTCGCCACGCTGCTGGAGAGCACGGTCGAACCCTCGCTCGCCTTAGGCCGGACGCTGCTCGCCGACCCCGGGCTCGACCCGGCCGCCGCGCTCTGGCGGCTGGCCAGGTACGACTCCGAGCTGCTGTTCGGCGGGCTCTACAACCTCGGTGCGCTCTACCAGCTGCCCGAGGTGCGGGGCGACCGGTTCCTGGACTTCCGCCGGACCAGGGCGGAGCTGCGGGCCGTCTACGGCGAGCTGCTGGCCCGGCTGGGCCAGGCCGCCGACCTGCCGTCGGACCGGGAGCTGCGGACCGACCTGCTGCTCGGCCTGGTCGAGGGCGGGGTGGCCGTGGCCAGGGAGCACCCGGCCCGCACCGCCGCCGAGGTGGCCCCCGCGATCGCCGACGCGGCCCTCCGGCTGGCGGGCTGCACCGCCGGACGGATCGCGCTGGCCCGCACCGCCGACCGCACCGGAGGGTCCCGATGAAGCTGCCCGTGATCATGGCCGCGCCGATGGCCGGCGGCGCCACCACCCCCGAGCTGGTGGCGGCGGTGAACGAGGGCGGCGGGCTCGGTCTGCTGCCTGCGGGCTATCTGGGTGCGGCCGCGCTGGCCGCCGTGATCGGTGCGACCGGGAAGCTGACGGACCGTCCGTTCGGGGTGAACCTCTTCGTCCCGGAGGCGCCCGCCGATCCGGCGGCGGTGGCCGCCTACCGGGAGCTGCTGCGGCCCGAGGCCGTCCGGCACGGCGTCGAGCTGCCCGAGCGGATCGGCCCGGACCGGGACGACTGGGAGGCCAAGCTGGAGCTGCTGCTCGCCGATCCGGTGCCGGTGCTCTCGTACACCTTCGGGCTGCCCTCGGCCGCCGAGGCCGCCGCGCTCCGCGCGGTGGGCAGCTACCAGATCGGCACCGTCACCACCCCGGCGGAGGCCAGGGCCGCCACGCTGCTCGGCCTGGACGCGCTCTGTGTGCAGGGCCCGGAGGCCGGCGGCCACCGGGGCACCCACCGTTAGTCGGCGGTGCCGTCCACCAGCCCGCTGCCCGAACTGCTGGCCGCCGTACGGGCGGTGACCGCGCTGCCGCTGATCGCCGCGGGCGGGCTGACGGACGGTGCCGGGATCGCCGCAGCCCTGCGCGCGGGCGCGAGCGCGGCCCAGCTCGGCACGGCGTACCTGCGCACCGACGAGTCCGGAGCCGACCCCCACCACCAGGACGCCCTGCTCACCCACCGGGACGGCACCACCGTGACCCGGGCCTTCACCGGCCGCCCGGCCCGGGGTCTGCGCAACGCCTTCATCGACCGGTACGAGCCGTACGCTCCGGTCGGCTATCCCGAGGTGCACCACCTCACCAGGCCGCTGCGCGCCGCCGCCACCCGCCGGGGTGACCTGACGGCGATGCACCTCTGGGCCGGTACCGGCCACCGCCGGGCCCGTACCGGCCCGGCCGCCGGGCTGACCGCCGAACTGCTCGCCGAGGCCGCCGCCGCGCGGTAGCACCCGTCGTCACCCGGGGCGGGGACGGGCCCGACCGGCCCGCCCCCGCCTGACGGGTGGTCAGCCGAGCAGGTTGCCCATCCACTCCTCGATGCCCGCGACGGTGCGGGGGAGCGCGCCGGACATCAGGCGGGCGCCGTCGGCGGTGATCACCAGGTCGTCCTCGACCCGGGCGCCGATGCCGCGGAGTTCGGCGGGAAGGGTCTCGTCGTCGGGCTGGAGGTAGAGGCCGGGCTCCACGGTGAGCACCTGGCCCTCCTCCAGGATGCCGTCGAGGTAGGTCTCGGCGCGGGCCTTGGCACAGTCGTGCACGTCGAGGCCGAGCATGTGGCCGCTGGAGCAGAGGGTGTAGCGGCGGAACAGGCCGCTGTCCTCCTGGAGGGCCTCCTCGGCGGAGATCTTGAGCACGCCCCAGTCGGCCAGGCCCTCGGCGATCACCCGCATGCCGGCCCGGTGGAAGTCCCGGAAGCTGGCACCGGGGCGCAGGGTGGCGATGCCCGCCTCCTGGGCGGCCAGGACGAGTTCGTAGACCTGGCGCTGGACGGGGGAGAAGGTGCCGCTGAGCGGGATGGTGCGGGTGATGTCCGCGGTGTAGAGCGAGTCGACCTCCACGCCCGCGTCCAGCAGCAGCAGCTTCGAGGGGTCCAGCGCGCCGTCGTTGCGGATCCAGTGCAGCACGCAGGCATGCGCGCCGGAGGCGACGATGGTCTCGTAGCCGGTGCCGTTGCCCTCGGCGCGGGCCCGCAGGTTGAAGGTGCCCTCCAGCCAGCGCTCGCCCCGGCCGTGCCGGAAGGCGGCGGGCAGCGCGCGGATCACGTCCTCGAAGCCGGCGGTGGTGGCGTCGACGGAGAGCTGGAGCTGCTCGACCTCCCAGGCGTCCTTGACCAGCCGCAGCTCGGAGAGGGTGGTGCCGAGCGCGGTGTCGACGGCGGTGGGCAGCAGCGCCTCCAGCACCGGGTCGGACCCGCCGAGCAGCCGGGTGACGGGCTGACTGCCGGTCAGCAGCTTCTCCAGGTCGTCCAGGTGGGCGGTGCGGATGCCGGTGAGCTGCTCGGCCTCGGCCAGGTCGGGACGGCGGCCGACCCAGAACTCGCCGTAGCGGCGGTCGCGGAAGAACTCGGAGCCGTACTGGCTGCCGCCGCCGCGCGGCGAGCGCGGGCGCAGGTAGAGCACCGGCTCGCCGTTCGGCTCGACCACCAGCACGTGGCCGACCTGCTCCTCGCCGGTCAGACCGGTGAGCCAGGCGTACGCGCTGTGCGGGCGGAACCGGTAGTCGCAGTCGTGGCTGCGCACCTTGAGCTGCCCGGCCGGGACGATCAGCCGCTCGCCGGGGAAGGCGGCGGCGAGCCGGGCCCGGCGGCCGGGCATCGCGGCGTAGCCGGGCACCCGGTCGCTCGCGGGCAGCGAGGTGGGGGCCCAGCCGGTGCCCATGAAGGCGTCAAGGGCTGCGGAGACGGGCAGGTCGTGGCTGCCGGTGTTCAGCGGGCGGGGGGCGGTGGTCACGTCTGCGACTCCTTCGGCGGGGCGGTCTGTCCGGATTCAGTGGTGTTGATGTCATTGCGTGGGGCGGGAGTTGAGGCGGCAACCGGACACAGCTCGGTAACGAGCCGCCCGATCCCTTGCCAGTGCAATTTCACATTACTATGTTACGGGTCACACCTTGGAGCGGCTAGACCCCAGCGGTCGCCCTCTCGGTGGCCCCGGATCAGCCCCGGGGCGAACCAAGGCCGCAACTGTGGCCTCCCACTGCGGAGTTGCACTATGACCAGGCGTACCCATGCCGCCCTTGCAGCGGCGATCGCGGCAGCACTCACCCTCGGCCTCGGGGCCTGTTCCAGCACCGGCGGAAACAGCGACGACACCAACCAGGGCGGTGTCACCACCGAGGGCAACGGCATCATCGGCGGGACGCCCGTCAAGGGTGGCACCCTGACCCTGCTGTCGAACACCGACTTCGACCAGCTGGACCCGACCCGTAACTGGACCATGCCGGTGATGGACTTCGGTGTCCGCACCCTCTACCGCACCCTGACCACCTTCAAGGCGGCCCCGGGTGCCGAGGGTCTGAAGATCGAGCCCGACCTGGCCACCGACCTCGGTCAGGTGACCGACGGCGGCAAGACCTGGACCTTCAAGCTGAAGGACGGTCTGAAGTACGAGGACGGCACGCCGATCGTCTCCGACGACATCAAGTACAACGTCGAGCGGTCCTACTCGCCCGAGCTGCCCGGTGGCCCGGACTACGCCCGGACCTACCTGGTCGCCCCGGCCGACTACAAGGGTCCGCTGGCCGGCCAGCGCCTGGGCAAGGAGTCGATCGAGGTCCCGGACGAGAAGACCATCGTCTTCCACCTCCAGCGCCCGGTCGCCGAGTTCGGCTACACCGTCACGCTGCCGACCTTCGCCCCGGTCCCGAAGGCGAAGGAGACCGGTGCCAACTACAGCAACCACCCGGTCTCCTCGGGCCCGTACAAGATCGAGTCGTACGACCGCGGCAAGCGCATGGTGCTGGTCCGCAACACGTACTGGGACCAGAAGACCGACACGGTCCGCAAGGCCTACCCGGACAAGATCGTGGTGGACCAGACCCTCAAGGGCACCGGTGTGGCCGAGCGGCTGATCGCCGACCAGGGCGAGGACCAGAGCGCGCTCTCCTACGTCGACCTGGTGCCCTCCAAGATCAGTGAGGTGCTCACCAACCCGGAGGTCAAGAAGCGGCTGATCTCCGAGAACGCGGGCTGCACCACCAAGCTCGACATGAACAACACCAAGGCGCCGTTCGACAACGCCAAGGTCCGCCTCGCGATGCAGTACGCGGTGGACAAGGAGGCCTTCGCGGCCGCGCTCGGCGGCCCGGCGTTCACCGACGTGGCCACCACCTACCTGCCGCCGGTGCTCACCCAGGGTGCGCCGATCGACCACTTCCTGATCAAGCCGGGCGGCGACCCGGCGAAGGCCAAGGCGCTGCTGGCCGAGGCCGGTTTCGCGAACGGCTTCGCCACCGAGCTGATCACCTCCACCGGTGGCAAGCAGCAGGCGGAGGCCGTCCAGGCCGCGCTGAAGAAGGTCGGCGTCGAGATCACCATCACCACGGTCGACCCGACCGCGGTCAGCTCGATCACCGGTGACAAGACCAAGCAGCCCGGCCTGTCGATCGGCGGCTGGTGCCCCGACTACCCGTCGGCCGCCACCTTCCTGCCGATGATCTTCGATGGCCGCGCCATCAAGGACAAGGGTAACTACGGCAACGTCACCCGGTTCAACGACCCGGAGACCATCGCCGAGCTGGACCGGATCGCCGCGATGAGCGACGTCCAGGCCGCCAACAAGGCGTGGCTCGAGCTGGACGCCAAGATCATGGACAAGTCGCCGGCCGTGCCGCTGGTCTGGGCCAAGAAGCCGCTGCTGGTCGGCTCCAACATCGCCGGCGCCTTCGCCCACCCCGTGTGGGCCGGCCAGGTGGACTACGCCGTCATCGGCCTGAAGACCGCGAAGTAGTCGGGAGTTCCCCATGACCGCCCCGCTCTCTCCGGCCGAGGCCGGGGGAGCGGGGGCGGCGGCCAGTCCCGCTGCCCCCGTCTCCGCCGCCGACCGTCACCAACAGCCCGCCTCTCCTTGGCGGTTGGCCTGGCACCGGCTGCGCCGCCAGAAGGCCGCACTGACCGGCCTCGGCATCATCACCTTCTTCATCCTGGCCGCCCTGCTGGCCCCGGTGCTCACCGCGATCAGCGGCAAGGGCCCGGCGGACACCGACAAGAGGGCCATCAACTCCTATCTCGGCGGCCTGCCCAAGGGCAGCTTCGGCGGGATGAGCCCCGAGCACTGGCTCGGTGTCGAGCCGATGCTCGGCCGGGACATCTTCGCCCGGCTGCTCTACGGTGCCCAGATCAGCCTGCTGGTCGCCTTCTCCGCCGCGATCATGATCACCCTGATCGGGGTGACCCTGGGCATCCTGGCCGGCTACTTCGGCGGCCGGATCGACACCGCGATCTCCCGGTTCATGGACGTCATGATGTCCTTCCCCAGCCTGATCTTCATGATCGCGCTGCTTTCGGTGGCCCGGAACGTCAACCGCGTCATGCTGCTGATCATCGTGATGGGCGTCTTCAGCTGGCCGTACATCGCCCGGGTGATCCGGGCCCAGACGCTCTCGCTCAAGCACCGCGAGTACGTCGAGGCGGCCCGCGCCAGCGGCACCCGGAGCAGTCGCATCCTGCTCACCGAGATCCTGCCCAACCTGTCCGGCACGATCATCGTCTACATCACGCTGGCCATCCCGGGCCTGATCGGCACCGAGGCCGCGCTGACCTTCCTGGGCGTGGGCGTCCGTCCCCCGACGCCCTCCTGGGGCCAGATGATCGCCGACTCGGTGCTCTACTACAAGGTCGATCCGATGTTCTTCATCCTGCCGAGCGCCTGCCTGTTCCTGGTGGTGCTGGGGTTCACCCTGCTCGGTGACGCGCTGCGCGACGCCCTGGACCCGAAGGGCGGCAAGTCGTGATCGGATTCCTGATCCGCCGTCTGCTCGGCATCGCGGCCACCCTGGTGGTGATCTGCGCGCTGACCTTCGCGGTGTTCTACCTCTTCCCCGCCGACCCGGCGGCCCAGTTCTGCGGCAAGGACTGTTCGACCGAGCGGATCGAGATGGTCCGTCAGCAGATGGGCCTGGACGACTCGTTGCCGGTCCAGTTCGGCCGCTACCTGATCGGCATCTTCGCCGGCCAGACGCTCGGCACCGGCCAGTACGCGGTCCAGTGCAACTTCCCGTGCTTCGGCTACTCGTTCCAGAGTGCCCAGCCGGTCTGGGACCTGATGATGGACCGGTTCCCGGTCAGTGCCTCGCTCGCGCTCGGTGCGGCGGTCTGCTGGATGGCGCTCGGCCTCTCGGCCGGCGTGCTCTCGGCGCTCAAGCGGAACACCTGGGTGGACCGCACGGTGATGATCAGCACCATCGGGATCGCCGCGCTGCCGGTCTACTTCACCGCGATGATCCTGCTCTACCTGGTGGTCACGGTGCTCGGCCTGATGCCGCTGCCCCGGTACATCGCCTTCGGCGAGGATCCGGTCGGCTGGCTGCGCAACCTGGTGCTGCCGTGGATCACGCTGTCGTTGCTGTTCGCCGCGCTGTACGCCCGGATGACCCGCAACTCGGTGATCGAGACCATGGAGGAGCCGTTCGTCCGGACCGCCAGGGCCAAGGGCCTGCGCGAGCGCCGGGTGGTCACCAAGCACGGGCTGCGGCCCGCGCTGACCCCGATCGCCACCATGCTCGGGATGGACCTCGGCGGGCTGCTCGCCGGTGCGCTGATCACCGAGTCGCTGTTCAGCCTCCCGGGCGTCGGCAAGCTCTTCGCGGACTCGCTGAACAAGTCCGACCAACCGGTGATCATGGGCGTCACGCTGCTGGCCTCCTTCTTCATCGTGACCTCCAACCTGGTGGTGGACCTGGTCTACGCCTGGATCGACCCGAGGGCGAGGCTGTCGTGAGTACGCTGCTTGAAGTCACCGATCTCGAAGTCGAGTTCAACACCGCCGAAGGCATCGTCAAGGCCGTCAAGGGCGTCGGCTTCACCGTCGAGCGCGGGCGGACGCTGGGTATCGTCGGTGAGTCCGGCTCCGGAAAGTCCGTCACCTCGCTGGCCGTGATGGGCCTGCACCGGGGTGCCAAGGTGACCGGTTCGGTCAAGTTCGACGGCACCGAACTGCTCGGCGCTCCGGACGAGACCGTCCGCAAGCTGCGCGGGCGCCGGATGGCGATGGTCTTCCAGGACGCGCTGACCGCGCTGCACCCGTACTTCACCATCGGCGACCAGATCGCCGAGGCGTACCGGGAGCACCACGGCGGCACCCGCAAGGCCGCCCTGGCCCGCGCCGTCGAGGTGCTGGGCGACGTCGGCATCCCCGAGCCGGCCCGCCGGGCGGGGGAGCACCCGCACCAGTTCTCCGGCGGTATGCGCCAGCGGGCGATGATCGCGCTCGCGCTCTCCTGCGACCCGGATCTGATCATCGCGGACGAGCCCACCACCGCACTGGACGTCACCGTCCAGGCCCAGGTGCTGGAGCTGCTGATGAAGCTTCAGCAGGACCGCGGCCTCGGCATCGTGATGATCACTCACGACCTCGGGGTGATCGCCCGGGTGGCCGACGAGGTGCTGGTGATGTACGGCGGCTCCGCCGCCGAACAGGCCGACGCCGACGCGCTGTTCGCCACCCCCAGGCACCCGTACACCCGGGGGCTGCTGGACTCGCTGCCCCGGGTGGACGCCGTCGAGGGGGAGAGCCTGCGCTCGATCCCCGGCAGCCCGCCCTCGCTGCTCGCCCCGCCGGCCGGCTGCGCCTTCCATCCGCGCTGCCCGGTCTACGCCGCGAAGCCCAGTGAACTCTGCACCGGGGAGCGCCCGTTGCTCCGCCTGGTGGCGGAGGGGCACCGCAACGCGTGCGCGCTCGACCTCGACGGAGGGACTTCATGACCACCGAACCGCTGCTCACCGTCGAGAGCCTGGGCATGACCTTCCCGGGTCCGCGCTCCGGCCTCGGCCGCGCGGCCGGAATCAAGGCGGTCGACGACGTCAGCTTCGAGGTCCGCCCCGGCGAGACGCTCGGGCTGGTCGGCGAGTCCGGCTGCGGCAAGTCCACCACCGGGCGGATGCTGGTCCGGCTGCTCGACCCGACGGCCGGTCAGGTCTCCTTCCGGGGCCAGGACATCACCAGGACCACGCAGCGCGAACTGCGGCCGCTGCGCCGCAAGTTCCAGATGATCTTCCAGGACCCGTTCGCCTCGCTGAACCCGCGGCAGACCGTCCAGCAGATCATCGCCGCCCCGCTGCGCGCCCAGGACACCCCGGCCGCCGAGATCAGCCGTGAGGTCCGCGACCTGGTCCAGCTGGTCGGCCTGGCCCCGGAGCACCTGGACCGCTACCCGCACCAGTTCTCCGGCGGTCAGGCCCAGCGGATCGGCATCGCCCGGGCGCTGGCCACCCGTCCCGAACTGGTGGTGGCGGACGAACCGGTGTCCGCCCTGGACGTCTCCATCCAGGCCCAGATCGTCGGCCTGATGGAGCGGCTGCAGCGCGAGCTCGGCGTGGCGTACGTCTTCATCGCGCACGACCTGGCCGTGGTCAAGCACATCAGCCACCGGGTCGCGGTGATGTACCTGGGCCGGATCGTCGAGATCGGCGACCAGCGCGAGGTGTACGCCAACCCGGCGCACCCCTACACCAAGGCGCTGCTCTCGGCCGTTCCGCTGCCCGACCCGGCAGCCGAACGCGCCCGGGAGCGGATCGTGCTGCTCGGCGACCCGCCGAGCCCGGCCAACCCGCCCAGCGGTTGCACCTTCCACCCGCGGTGCCCGAAGGCGCAGCAGATCTGCCGCACCGAGCGGCCGCTGCTCCAGATCACCCCGGCAGGTGGCAGCCGCCAGGCCGCCTGCCACTTCCCCGAGGCCTGACGTACCCCCGTCGGTCTCCATCGCGTCGCCGCCGCGCACCCTCCCTTCGCGCGCGGCGGCGACGTGAGCTCCACGCACCGCCCCCACCGGTGCACCCCCCACATCTCCGCCCCCACTTGGAGAAGAGCCATGGCAACCACCCGTACCACGCGTCGAGTTCTGCTCGCTGCGGTCCTGACGGCCACGCTGGCGCTGCCCGCGATCCAGACCGGCCAGGCGATCGCCAAGACCCCGGTGGCCGGCTCGGCCGCCGCCACCACCCCGACGCCGACCCTGCCCACCGGCTACGACGAGGTGGACCGGCTCGGCGACGTCACCGCGAAGATCGGCACCGCCGCGCCCGCCCCCGGTGGCGGCTCGCTCGGCTCCGGACCGGTCCCCGGCATGCTGCCGGACCGGGTCGGCGCCCCGGCCCCGACCGCCGCCGAACTCGCCGTCGGCGGCAGCGCCGCGGCCACCGCGGCCGGCGTGCCGTGCACGGTGGACGGGATGACCTCGCTCAGCCCGAACGGGCTCGCGGACTTCCTGACCGACCCGGCCGTCACCTTCGACGGCTGCCTGAAGAACTTCCTGTGGACCTGGGACGCCCGGTACAACACCACCATGGACGACGCCCACGTCCAGGCCGTCGCCCAGCGGATCACCCAGCGCTCCGCCGCCGACGACGGCACCGGCGCGGCCCACCTCTACGAGCTGTGGACCTTCCTGCACGCCACCGTCTACTACGACTTCAACCACGACGGCATCGACGTCACCGACGCCGCCACGGTGGCCGCGATCCAGCAGGCCGTCACCGCGTACGGGAACAGCCCGCACGCCTTCGACGACACCGACCTGGCCGCCGTGACGATCCGTGAGATGACGACCGTCGCCGGGTCGGTGGGCCTGCGGCAGAACAACCTCGGCCTGGCCAAGAAGGTGCTGGCGAAGTTCGCCCCCGGCACCAGGGTCGCCGAGAGCTGGGCCTGGGGAACCGCCGCGCTGGCCGCGCTCAACCTCAACTGGCTGGGCATCTCCAACCAGGACCCGGCCTTCCTGCCGGTGGTCGCCGCCGACGCCTCCTACCGGGCCGCCTTCCGGGTCTTCGCCGGGTACGGCCACCTCAAGGGCACCGCGAGCGAGTGGCTGGCCAGGGACGCGGTCGGCGAGTACGGCCGGACCGGCCAGATCGCCGAGCTGCGGGCCGGCGTGACCGCCGAGATCGGCACCCTGCTGGCCACCACCAAGGCCACCTTCGGCGAGTGGTCCGGCCCCTGGATCAAGGTGGTCGGCTGGTCCAACTACTACGGGAACTGCGCCCAGTTCAACGTCTGCATCGACGTGATCGAGGCGAAGCTCTTCCCGTACACCTACAAGTACGACAACGGTGCCGTCTCCGTCCGCACCGCGCTGGACCGGGCCACCGTGGACCAGATGTACTACGCCAGCAAGCAGGTGAAGACGCACTTCTTCCGGGTGCTCGGCACCGACGTCCCGCTGGCCGGGGACCCGAACTCCACCCTCAACATCCACCTGTACGCGACGCGTTCGGACTACGAGGTCTACCACCCGCTGCTGACCGGGATGAACACCAGCAACGGTGGCATCTACATCGAGCGCGGCGCCACCTTCTACACCTACCAGCGCACCACGGCGGAGTCGTACCTGACGCTGGAGGAGCTGTTCCGGCACGAGTACACCCACTACCTCAACGGCCGCTGGGCGACCCCGGGTTACTTCGGTGACGCGCGCTGGTACGCCAACGACCTGACCACCGCGATGGACGAGGGCACCGCCGAGTTCTTCGACGGCTCAACCCGGGACCAGGGAGTCAAGGTCCGCAAGTCGCTGGTGGCCAAGCTGGCCTCCGACGAGGCGGCGGGTGTCCCGCGGCTGACCGTCAACCAGCTGCTGCACGCGAGCTACAACGACACCCCGGCCTTCCACTTCTACAACTACGCCGGCACCTTCTACGAGTTCCTCTGGGCCAAGCACCCGGCCAAGCTCCGCGAGATGTACGGCTACCTGCGCGCCGACGACCCGGCCGGCTTCGACGCCTGGCGCACCCGGACCGGCGCCGACCAGGGCCTGCAGGCCGAGTACGACGCCTTCCTGAACGCCCAGATCGCGATCGCCCCCAGCCTGTACGTGCCGAGCACCTCGTACACCCAGAACGGCTGGCTGAAGTTCGCCTACGCCTCCGAGGTGCAGACCGCGATCGCCGGTGCCACCGGGATCACCCCGTCCTGCAAGGACAACGGGGACTGGGACAACAAGCCGATGCGGTTCATCTGCACCGGTGCGATCACCGCGAACCTGGCCGACGCGAACAACCCCGACCAGGTCTTCAACGACATGTCCTACACGGTCGACTACTTCCTGCTGACCCGGACCAAGGGCGTCGCCAACAACCTGGACGACATGAACTGCTCCTTCGGCGCGGTCAACGTCTGGCCCGGCGGCAAGGCCGGCACCGCCAACTACACCTGCGAGGGCCCGCTCCGCAGGTGACCCATGCCCCTGGTCGGACGCGGCGGGGAACCGTAACGGCGGGCTGCGTCCGACCAGGCCTCACAACTCCCGTGCGGGGCAGCCGTTCGACCGCTTCCGCGGTTGCCCCGCACGGGTACCACCACCCCGGCCGCCCTCCCCGCGGCCGGTCCTCCCCGAGCCGACCGTCACCGGACACCCCGAGGACGGCCGGCTTCCGCTCGACACCGGCCAGTACCCCCACACCACAGGAGTCAAGGTGTCCCGACCCCGTGGCGCGCGCCGCGCGCTGCTCACCGTCGCACTCGCGGCGAGCCTCGCCTTACCCCTCACCACCCTCCCGGCGGCCGCCGCGACCGGCACGGCGGACCCCGTCCCCGCCGTCTCGGCCGCCCCGGTCGCGGGTCCGGACGACCACGTCGACCACGCGGCCACCGCCGACGGCGGCGGGCAGCCGGGACCGGAGCTGACGGTCCAACAGGCCGGCTCCGCCGTCGCCGCCGCACCCGGCTGCACCCCCGAGGCGTTCAGCGCCTTCACGCCGGCCCGGCTGGCCGACTTCCTGGCCGACCCGGCCGTCCAGTACGGCGACTGTCTGGCCCCGCTGCTGCGCAGCTGGAACCCCAGGTACGCCCCGGTGTTCGCCCCCGCGCACGTCCAGGCCGTCGCCGACCGGATCACCTCGATCGCCCCCGGCCTGGACGGCACCGACCGCAACCAGCAACAGCTCTGGTACTACCTGCACGTCGCCGTGCTCTACGACTTCGAGCACGTCGAGGTCACCCTGGACGCCCCGACCCTGGCCGCCGTCCAGCGGGCGATCACCGCCTACACCGCCAACCAGCGGGTGTTCGAGCCGAACACGAAGAACGGCGACGCCCTCGGCGAGGTGCTCTGCGCGGCCAGCCACCCCGGCCTGCGAACCGCCCAGACCGGCCTGGCCAAGCGGGTGCTCCGGCTGTTCGCGCAGCCCGGCCCGTACGTCGGGAACGCCGGCTGGAACTGGGCCGGGCAGAACGCCCAGCAGCTCAACTTCCAGGGCGTCGGCAACCGCCTGGAGGACCCGGCCGGCACCTTCCTGGCCGCCGTCTCGGCCGACTCCGACTACCGGGCGGCCTTCGCCGACTTCGCCGGCTACCGCCACCTGCGCGGCACCAGCAGCGAGTACCTGATCGCCAACAGCATGCTGGAGTACGGCCGGTTCGCCCAGATCCCGGCGCTCCGACCGCAGCTCACCGCCCCGATGACCGCCCTGTTCGAGCAGGTCACCCGCGACTACGGCCGCTTCACGCCGGCCTGGTCCGGCCTGGTCTGGGGCGTGTACAACCTCGACCTGTGCAGCCGGTACGCGGTCTGCCCGGACGACATCCGGCGGGTGCTGTTCCCGCAGACCTACAGTTACGACAACGGCGCCCTGGTGGTGCGGACCTCGCTCGACCGGGCAGCCGTCGACCAGCTGTACTACGCCACCAAGCAGGTCAAGGCGCAGTACTTCCGGCTGCTCGGCACCGACGCGCCGCTGGCCGAGGACGTCAACTCCACCCTCACCGTGCAGCTGTTCGGCACCAAGCCCGACTACCGGGCCTTCCAGGGCTACCTGCACGGGATCTCGGACGTCGAGAACGGTGGGATGTACATCGAGAACGGCGCCACCTTCTACACCTACCAGCGCACGACGAGCGAGTCCTACCTCAGCCTGGAGGAGCTGTTCCGGCACGAGTACACCCACTACCTGAACGGCCGTTGGGCGATCCACGGCGGCTACGACGGCCCGCGCTGGTCCGCCGACGAGGTCTTCCCGATCGAGGAGGGCACCGCCGAGTTCTTCGCCGGCTCCACCCGCGCCGACGGGGTCAGGGCCAGGACCAACATGGTCAACCCGGTCAAGGCCGACGACGACAACCGGGTGCCCCGGATGACGGTCGACCAGATCGTGCATGCCACCCGGGCGACCGGCTTCCGTACCTACCCGTACGCCGCCACCTTCTTCGGCTACCTGGCGGAGCGTCACCCGGAGCGGTTCACCGAGCTGTACCGCCTGCTGCGGGCCGACGACCTGGCCGGGGTGCGGGCCTGGAAGGACCGGATCGGCACCGACCAGGGCGTGCAGGCCGAGTACGACGCCTACCTGACCCGGCAGATCACCGAACTGCGCAGCCTCTTCGTCCCGGCGACCTCCTACACCCCGAACGGCTCGCTGGCGTACGCCTGGGCCGCCGAGGCGCAGGCCGGCTTCACCGCCGCCACCCAGAACCCGCCGGTCTGCAAGGACAACGGGGACTGGAACAACAAGATGCGGTTCAGCTGCCAGGGCCGGATCACCGCGAACCTGACCGCCCCCGCCGACCAGGGCCAGGTCTTCAAGGACATGGCCGAGACGGTGGACACCTACCTGCTCGACCGGTCCGCCCCGGTCGCCAACAACCTGGCCGACACCAACTGCTGGTTCGGCCCGGTCGAGATCTGGCCCGGAGGCCGGGCCGGCACCTCCGCCTACACCTGCGAGGGACCGCTCCGCAGGTGACTCGTATCAAGTAACCCGTTCCCCGCCGGGGCCCAGGCCCCGGCGGGGCCCCCCCCCCGGGGCTCTTTCACGTGAAAGGCCACCTCCTCGTGACCACCCAGACACCACCCCCGCTCAGCTGGGACGGCAGCGCCCACCCCTCCGGCCGGACCGAGACCGCCTGTGCGGTGGAGACCGGCCTCGACCTGTCGGGCCTGCGGGTCAGAGCCACCGCCGTCGGCGCCGGGGAGCTCGCGGTGCGGGTCACCCCGCAGGACGTCCCCGGGGTGCTGCTGATCGAAGTCACCGCCACCCGGCCGACCGACGACGCGCCGGTCCGGGCCCGGGTGGAGTGGCGGCTGCCGTGCACCGGCGCCACCGGCTACTGGACGCCGGGCACCGGCACCCGCTGGCTGCCGCCGTCCTGGGCGCTGCCCCGGATCGCCGCGCTGCCCAAGGGTGCGCCGGTCGGCAGCCTGGTCGGCACGGCGGACGCCGCGCTCTGCACCTTCGCGGTCGGCGAGACGGTGCTGCCGGTCTCGATCGGCGAGGGTGCGGTCGAGGAGACCGGCGAGTTCAGCTGGTGGGTCGAGCACGAGGGCGGCACGCTGCGGCTGCTGCTCGACCTGAGCGGGCGTCACTTCGCCGACACCGTCCGGGGCGCGGCCGCCTGGTGGGGCACCTCGCTGCCGCTCTCGGTGGTGCCGGACTCGGCCTTCGAGCCGGTCTTCTGCACCTGGTACGCCCTGCACCTGGCGATGACCTCGGCCGAGGTGGAGAAGCTGGCCGCGCTGGCCGCCCCGCTCGGCTTCGGCGCGCTGATCGTCGACGACGGCTGGCAGACCGACGAGAACGGCCGCTCCTACGCCACCACCGGCGACTGGCAGCCCGCCCCGGTCGGCTTCCCCGACTTCGCCGAGCACGTCGCCCGGGTCCGCGCGCTGGGCCTCAACTACCTGCTCTGGCACGCCCTCCCGTTCGCCGGCGACCGCAGCGCGGCGATCGACACGCTCGCCGAGCACGCGCTGGCCCACCTGCCGACCCTGGAGACGTACGTCCTCGACCCGCGCAGCCCGGTGGTCCGGGCGCACCAGGTGGAGCGGCTCGCGGCGGCGGTGGAGCGGTACGGGGTCGACGGCCTGAAGATCGACTTCATCGACACCTTCCTGCGCGAGCCCACCACCGCCTCCCCGGACCCGGACTGCACCGAGGTGGCCGAGGGCGTCCGCCGCCTGCTGGCCGAACTCGACGCCCGGCTGCGGGCGGTGCGGCCCGAGGTGCTGGTCGAGCACCGGCAGCAGTACATGGGCCCGGGCCTGTGGCCGTACGCGACGATGGTCCGGGCCACCGACTGCCCGCACAATGCCACCGAGAACCGCACCCGCACCGCCGACCTGCGGCTCACCGCAGGCCCGCTGGCCGTGCACGCCGACCCGCTCACCTGGCACCCCGAGGAGGCGCCCGAGCAGATCGCGGTGCTGCTGCTCTCGGTGCTGTTCGCCACCCCGCAGGTCTCCGTCGACCTGGCCGTCCAGGGTCCTGGCCAGCTGGCCGCGGTGCGGTTCTGGCTGTCCGTCATGGCCGAGCACCGGGACCTGCTCCAGCGCTCCGAGTTCCGTCCGCACCGGCCCGAACTCGCCTACCCGCTGATCGAGTCCCGCCGCGACGGCGCCCGGGCGTTCGGCCGCTACGCTCCGGTGCCGGTCGCGGTGCCGGGGGAGTGGGAGCTGCTGCTGCTCGGCAACGCCGACCCCGACACCCTGGTCCGGCTGCTCTTCGACCGGGCCCCGGGGACGCTCACGGCCCTGGTCCAGGACGCGACGGGCGGTACGGTCGCCGAGGTGACCCTGACCGTCGAGGGCCTCGAACTCGCCCTGCACGTCCCGCTCGGCGGGCTGCTGACGCTCCGCCGCTGACCGGCGGCTGCCCCGTCGCTCACCGGGCGGGACTGTCGTGGGGGACGCCCGCCCGGTGAGCACCCTGTCCACCGGGCGGGGCCGACGGAGTGATCCGTAGCAGCGGACCCCGCCCGGTGAGCTCGGCCCCGACTCTAAGCAGTGCCCACCGGTGTGCGGTACCGCACGACTGCACGGTCCGGGGCCGACCCGGGCTCAGCGGTGCACGGGGCTCAACGGTGCACGGGCTGCTCCAGTGGCAGCTCGCCGAGGGCCGCGAAGGCGAGCGCGACCTCGTACACGCCGCCGCCGCCCGACAGCAGTTGACGCTGCAACAGTCGCTCGGCGGCCCGCAGGTGGTCGCGGACGGTCTGCGGGTGCAGCTCCAGCGCGGCGGCGGTGCGGTCGACGCCGCAGTTCGCCCGGAGCCAGCCGAGCAGGGTCCGCCGGAGCTCCCGGCCGTCCGCCGCCAGCCGGTCGAGCAGGGTCCGCGACCACTCGACCGCGGGTGGTGCGGCCAGGACCTCGGTGAGCCGTACGGGGGCGCCGGCGGTGTCGCCGACCTGACCGGCCATCCGCAGTGCCAGGTGCAGCACGGCCTGCCCGCGCACCTCGTCCAGATCGAGGCCGAGCAGCCCGCCCGCGCGGTCCAGCCTGGCCCGGACGGTGTTGCGGCTGATGCCGATGATCTTCGCCGCGCTGGTGGCGGGGAACTCCAGACCGAGGTGCAGCGTGCCGAGCAGCTGGTCCCGGCCGCTCAGCGGCAGGGTGTGCAGCGGCCGGAGCAGGGCGTCCGCCCAGCCCGCCGCCGCCCGTGGGTCGAGCACCTCGCCGAGCCGGCTCTCGGCCGCGTACAGGGCGGCCCGGTCCGGCCGGAGCCGGGCCACGGCCAGCGCCCGGGTGGCGTCGCCGTAGCACCCGGCGGTCTGCGCGAGCGGCAGCCGGCCGCTGCCGCCGAGGTACCGGTCGGGGCGGTCGGCCAGGAAGTCACGCAGCGTCAGGCCGACCTCGTCCCAGCCGTCCTCGGTCACCTGGCCGCGCATCGGCGCGACCACGATCAGGTGCTGGTCGTACGCCGGGCAGCGCACCACCAGGGCCCGGCCCGCGGTGGCCTCGGTGCACCGCAGGGCCAGCGCGTCCCGCTCGGCCGCCGGGCCCTCCAGCACGTAGACCCGCTGGTGCTCGGCGTCCAGCAACCCGGCCGTCAGGCCCTCGGCGGTGCGCTGGGCCAGTGTCACCTCACCACCCATCAGCAGCTGGAAGACCGCGACCCGCAGCGCCGCCGCCACCTTCCGCAGCCGCTCCCGGTCGGCCGCGGCGGCCTGCAGCTGCACCAGCGGCGCGATCAGGTCCGCCGCAGCGGTGACCAGCGCGGCGGCCCGCCCGTCGAAGGGTGCGGTCCTGGCCACGGTCAGTACGGGGTACGGGGGTTCGGCCCCGATCGCGGTGAGCCGCAGGTGCAGCGGGCCGTCGTCCAGTGCGGCCGAGCGCAGCCGCCCCGCCGTGAGCTGCCCGGCCAACTTCACGGCGTCCGGCGGCAGTTGGGCACCCGTGGCCGGTGCGCTCAGGTCAGGCCCGCCGGTCAGCCGCACCGTCCCGCCGACGGCGCCCGCCAGCCAGCCGACCAGCCGCTCCAGCCGCCGGTCCGCCGGCCCGCGTAGGTGGCTCAACAGCCGGGCCTGCTCGTCCTGTTGGGCCTGCACGGTACGTACTCGGGCGTCCGCGACCAGCTGGGCCAGGGTGAGCCAGCACACCGGCCGTCCCTCGGCGCTCAGCACCGGCACCCCGTGCCGTTCGGCGGCCGCCAGCAGCTCGGGCCCGGGCGAAGCCGACGACACGGCGGCGGCGGCCCGTCCGGCGGCCAGCGCCGCGAACAGCCGCTCCGGATCACCGCACGGCTCGGGCAGCCGGACCAGCCGGCCCGTCAGCTCGCCGTCCGGATCGCCGACCCCGGTGACCTCCAGCCCGCTCCCGGCCTCGGCCCCGGCCTCGGTCGCGCCGGTCAGCCGGAGACCGGCCTGCCCGGCCAGTGCCTGGACGCTCAGCATGGCCCTCCCATCCAACCCTGCGTCGATCGTACGGGGAACGCCTCCCGGACACGCCGGAGCCCCGGCCCGCAGGGGTTGCGCGGGCCGGGGCTCGGTTGGTGACGGTGGATCAGGAGGCGGGGCCGACCTTGATGGTGGTCAGCTTGCCGCCCTGGGTCTCCCGAACGACCTCGATCTTGGTGTTGGTGTTCGGGACGGCCACGCCCAGCTGCGGGATGGCCGGGTCCGCGTAGACCCCGGTGCGGTCGTTGAAGACCGGGATGCCGGGCTTCGACGGGAACTTGGTCGCCACGCCCGCGCTGTGCAGGGTGAACGCCGAGGTGGGGTTGAGCGAGAAGGTCGCGTCGTGGCTCTGCGCACGGCCGTTGACCAGCACACCACCCTTGAACTTCATCGCCTGCGGGCGGGAGTCGATCGGCAGGATCATGCCGCCGCCCAGGTGCTCCTTGGTGTTGTTGTCCAGGTAGCTGGTGTCCCAGAGCCAGATCAGCACACCCTCCTGGTACGGGTAGTTGTCGATCACGCCGGCCTTGCCCTCGACGCCGCCGTAACCGAAGTTGTACGGGCCGGTCTTCAGGTAGGCGCCGTAGCCGACGTAGCGGCGGTTCTCCACCAGGTACGCCCGCGGGTGCTCCTTGACGGAGTCCTTGCCCTTGAGCGGGGCGAAGCCGTTCAGCACCCAGCCCTGGTTGCCGTTCTCCGCGCCGTCCTCGAGCAGGGTGGCGCCGTCGGCGGTGATCTTGACCGCGTCGAGCAGTACGCCCTTGCCGTGCGTGTTGCTGTCCGAGGTGACGTGGAAGCGCAGCTGCACGGTCTGGCCGAGGTAGGCGTCCAGCGGGATGTTCAGCTGCCGCCAGGCGTTCGAAGTGCCGCTCAGGCCGGGGGTGTTGGCGGTGGTGTTGCCGATCGGCGCACCGTCCACCGTGCCGCCCAGGGCCTTCCAGTTCTTGCCGTTGTCGGTGCTGGCCTCGACCGATAGGAAGTCGTAGTCCTGCTCGATGTCGTACCAGGTGGCCGCCGAGATCGCCGCCGAGGAGGTGCGACCGGTCAGGTCCACCGTCCGGGTCAGCGAGTTGTCCAGGTAGTCACCGGTGCCGCTGTACCACTGCGAGCCACCCTCGAAGGGGTCGGCCAGCGTGGTGGTCTTGGTGGTCGGCGGCAGGTGCACCAGTACGGCCTGGGCCTGGTCGGTGTTGTAGCCGCTGACGCCGAGCGCGTGGCTGGACCGGGTCGCGGCCTGCGCCTCGTCGTAGTTGAGCCAGCCGAACTGCAGCTTGCTCCAGGCGTCCAGGTCACCCGGGTACTCACCCGTGGTGTTCTTGCCCCGGCCCAGGTACGAGGCCGAGGACATCAGCGACCAGAAGCTGACGCTGTTGTCGCCGCCACTGGTCGGGTAGAGGTCCGGCAGGCCGAGGTTGTGGCCGTACTCGTGGGAGAACAGGCCGACGCCGCTGTTCTCGCCGCCCTGCACGTAGTCGTAGGCGAAGACGCCGGTGTCGCCGACCGGCGCACCGCCGATCTTGTTGCCGGCCGGGCCGACCTGGCCTGTCGGGTCCGGCAGGGCCCAACTGCGGTGCGCCCACATGGCGTCGCCGCCTTGGGCGCCGCCGCCCCAGGTCTCGTCCACGCCCGCATGCACGACGACCAGGTTGTCGATGTAGCCGTCCGGCTCCTCGAAGTTCCCGTCCTTGTCGAAGTCGTAGCGGTCGTGCACGTCGTACTGCTTGATCTCGGCCTTGACGTCGGCGGCGGTCCGGCCCTTGGCCAGCTCGCCGTCGTACCAGGCCTTGGTGGCGTCCCGGATGAACTCCTGCGCCTGGGTCCAGGCACCGTTGCCCTGCGGACCCTTGTTGCTGCCGTAGCGCGCCTCGTTGTACGGCAGGGTCACCCAGTCGGTGACGGTGCCGTCGAGGTCGTACCGGCCGGAGGACTGGGTGCGGTAGAAGTTCCGCATCGAGTTGGCGCCGGCCTGGTCGTCGAAGAACATCTGCTGGTAGTAGGCGCGACTGAAGTCGCCCTTCCAGAAGGTGTGGGTGTCGCTGCTGTCGGGCTGCGGTATCGCGTTGTGCTGCGGCCCGGGGGTGCCCGCGTAGCGCGGAGCGCCGTTGTAGAGCGTCGAGTTGTCGACCTGGTCGCCGAACTGGGCAAGGATCACGAAGACCTTGTCCTTGCGCTCCTGGGCGAGCTGGACGTACTCGTTGCCGATCTTGACCTTCTTGGGCGCGGTGCCCGCCGAAGTCTTGGCCAGCGAACCCTGGTTGAGCTGCTCCAGCGCCTTGGTGCGGAGGGCCTGCCGGGTCAGCTCCTGCGGCGCCAGCGGCCCCTCGGGGGCCTCCTTGCCCTCCGGGCCCACCAGAGCCTCAGCCGGGGCGTCCAGGGACTGCGGCGCGGCGGCGGGCTCGGGGGCGGCGTAGGCGTTGCCACTCAGCAGAGTGGCGGCTATCGCACTGGTGGTCAGCGCAGCCGTGACGGCTGCGGACAGTCTGCGCAATTGACCGGTCCTTTCCGGACGAGGATGGTCGGGTGAGCGAGGGTAATATTTCACATGTCATCCATCACATGGAAGCCCTGGGTACAAGCGGATCTCATGCGTCCACCGACCGTCCTTCCCGCCGCCGCCCGCGTCGGGGCAGCCGAAGACCACGACCCGACGTCGGGGGCGGACATCGGGCCGTGGGGTGTGGGGACCGGCCCCGGAGAGTCAGCCCAGCGAGCTGCGCAGGAAGGCCAGTTCGGCCTCGGCGACGAGTTCGTTGACGCCGTTCGGGGTCATGTGGCTGACCGCGGGCAGCGGGAGCACGGAGTGCGGCCGGCGGGCCTTGGTGAGGGCCTGCGAGAGCAGCAGGGTGTGCGAGGGGTGCACGTTGTCGTCGGCCAGCCCGTGGATGAGCAGCAGCGGCCTGGTCAGTGCCGGGGCGTCGGGGATCAGGCAGTCGGCGGTGTAGCCCTCCGGGTTGTCCTGCGGGAGGCCGAGGTAGCGCTCGGTGTAGGCGGTGTCGTAGAGCCGGAAGTCGGTGGGCGGGGCGCCCGCGCAGCCGGCGTGGAAGACGTCCGGGCGGCGGAGCACCGCGAGGGCGGCGAAGTAGCCGCCGTAGGACCAGCCCCGGACGCCGACCCGGGTCAGGTCGAGATCGCGGTGGGTGTCGGCCAGCGCCTGCAGGGCGGCGATCTGGTCGTCCAGGGCGACGGCGGAGAACCGGCGGAAGATCGCCCGGCTGAAGGACGGCGAGACGAACGGGGTGCCCCGGTTGTCGGTGGTGACCACGGCGAAGCCCTGGTCGGCCCACCACTGGCGGGCCTGCCAGCGGCGCGGCTCGTTGGCCACGGCCTGGTAGCCGGGGCCGCCGTACACGTCGAGCAGCACCGGGAGTTGACGGCCCGTGACATGGCCGCGCGGGTAGACCACGGCGGTGGGCAGGCCCAGTTCGGTGACCCGGGCGAGCTGCGGGGTGACCTGGTGGGGGAGCGGGGCGGCCAGGTCAGGCAGGGTGAAGGCGGTGCCCTGGAAGTGGACCTTCCGCTCGATGCCGGCCGGGGTGGCGGAGGTGAGCAGCAGGGTCTCCCCGGCCGCCACGGCGGAGTGCACGCCGGTGCCCTCGCTGAGCCGGAGGAGCGCGCCGCTGTCCGGGTTCAACAGGAAGACGTGCTGGTCGGCCGGGTCGTCCTGGCCGGCCTCGACCAGCAGCTGTCCGCGCAGCCGGCCGACCACCCGGCGGACCTGGGTCCGCTCGTCGGTGAGGATCTTCCCGTCCAGGGCGACACCCCGGGCGTCGCCGTCGGTCGTGTCGGCGGCGGTGAGCAGCCGGCCGTCGTCCAGCCTGGCCGGGGTGCCGGGCAGGTCGTCCACCCAGAACTCGTCCACGGTGCGGGAGAGTTCACGGGTCCGGCCGGTGGCCGGGTCGGCGCTGAGCAGCAGTACGGTCTGCTGGAGCCGGTCGGCCACGGTGAGCAGCAGCTCGCCGTCGCCCTCCCAGCCGGCCGCGCAGACGTACGGGAACGCGTCGGTGTCCCACGCCAGCCGGACCCGGCCGCCGTCGAGGCCGAGCACCCAGAGCTGGAGGTCCACGTTCGGGCCGCCCGCCTGCGGGTAGGCGAAGCTCTCGGCGGCCAGCTCGGGGCGGGCCGGGTCGGCGAACCAGCGCAGCGGCAGGGCGGATTCGTCGATCCGGGCGGCCAGCAGCGCGCGGCCGTCCGGGGACCACCAGTGGCCCCGGGTGCGGCCGAGCTCCTCGGCGGCGGCGAACTCGGCGACACCCCAGACCGCACCGTCGGCCGGGCTGAGCGGCTCGGCCCGGTCGGTCAGGTGCAGCGCGCCGCCGGTGACGTACGCGACCAGGCTGCCGTCGGTGTTCGGCCGGGGGTCGAAGGCCGGTCCGGCGACCGGGAGTTCGGTGCTGGATCCGGTGGCCACGGTGGTCCGGAACAGCCGGCCGTCCAGCGCGAAGACGGCGACCGCGAGGTCGGCGGTGGCGGCGAAGGAGCCGATGCCGGGGGCCCAGAGCCGGAGCCGCTCGCGCAGGCGGCGCTCCAGGGTGGGCAGGTCGGCGGGGTCGCCGGTGCGGTGCGGGGCCAGCACGGCCGGGTCGGCGACCAGGTGCTCCTGCCGGGTGGCCAGGTCGAGCAGCCAGAGCCGCTCGACCGGGTCCTCGGAGCCGGTGGAACGCAGGAAGAGCAGCCGGGAACCGTCGGCGGCGAGCGTCACGGCGCGGGGTGCGCCGTAGCTGAAGCGGCCGGTCCGGGAGCTCAGGGCGAGGAAAGGATCGGTATGGGTCACGGCCCGATGGTTGCCGTGAGCAGGGGATTTCGGCTAGAAGTATGCAGTGTGAAATGTCACACATCATTATGTGTTTCGGGCAGCGGGAGATCAGCATGAGCATCGAACCACCACGCCAACTACCGGGTGCAGGAACCCTGTTCACGCTGGACCCGGCCGTGGCCCACCTCAACCACGGCAGTTACGGCGCGGTGCCGCTGCCGGTCCAGCGGGTGCAGGCCCGGCTGCGGGCCGAGCAGGAGCAGGACCCGGACGGCTGGTTCCTGGAGCTGCCGGACCGGATCGCCCGGGCCAGGGCCAGGGTCGCCACCGCGCTCGGCGCCCGTCCCGACCGGATCGCCCTGGTCACCAACGTCACCGAGGGGATAGCGGTGGTGCTGGACTCGCTGCCGCTGGAGGCGGGCGAGGAGATCCTGGTCACCGACCACGGCTACGGCGTGGTGACCAGGGCGGCCGAGCGCCGGGCGGCGGAGAGCGGCGCCCGGGTGCGGACCGTCCGGCTCTCGGTGCACACCCCCGACCAGGAGGCGGTCCGGGAACGGATCCTGGCGGCGGTGGACGAGCGGACCAAGGTCGCCGTACTCGACCTGGTCAGCTCGCCGACCGCCCGGCAGATCGCCGACCCGGTGCTGCTGGCCGCGCTGGCCGAGCGCGGCGTGACCACCGTGGTGGACGCCGCGCACGCCCCCGGCATGCTGCCCGTGGACCTGGGCGACCAGGCCGGCGGTGCCGACTTCTGGATCGGCAACCTGCACAAGTGGGCCTTCACACCGAGGGCTACGGCGGTGCTCGCGGTGCACAGCGCCTGGCGTTCCCGGATCCGGCCGCTGATGTTCTCCTGGGAGCACGACCGGGGCTTCCCCGGCCGGGTCGAGTGGCGCGGCACCTGTGACTACACGCCCTGGCTGGCCGCCCCGGCCGGCTTCGGACTGCTGGACCAGCTCGGGGTCGAGCGGGTCAGGGCGCACAACGAGGCCCTGGCCACGTACGGGCAGCAGCAGTTGGTGGAGCGGGCCGGGCTGCGGGCGTTGCCCGCGATGCCGGGGCTGGCGATGCGGGCGGTCCGGCTGCCGCCGGGGTGCGCGGAGAGCGAGCACACCGCGAAGGCGCTGATGGTGGGCATCCGGCGGCGGCTGGCCACCCGGGTGGCGATCCGGCCGTGGTCCGGCGGCGGGGTGTTGCGGATCAGCGCGCAGATCTACAACCGGCCGGAGGAGTACCGCGCGCTGGCCGCCGGGATCGGGGAGCTGCTGGACGGGCGCTGACGGGTGGTCATCCCCTGACGGGCCGTCGGACGAGCGGCCGTCAGTCGGCCGCGCGGAGCTCGGCGAGCAGCTCGCCCCGGTCGGCGATCAGCTCGGTGAGGATCCGCCGGGCGGCCCGCATCAGGTCGGCGACGTCGCCGCCGGCCAGCGCGTAGACCACGGTCGAGCCCTCGCGGGAGGCGGTGACCAGACCGGCCCGCCGGAGCTGGGCGAGCTGCTGGGACAGGCTGGACGGCTCGATGTCCAGCGCGACCACCAGGTCGCGGACCGGTGTGGGCCCGATCTGGAGCAGCTCCAGCACCCGGATCCGCACCGGGTGCCCGAGCATCCGGAACAGCTCCGCCTTGGCCTGGTACAGCTGGGGCACCGCAGCCCTCCCCTCTTCCGGATGCCCGTGATCCTCCGCCGGCGGACGCCCGCCGGTCAGAGCTCAAGGGTGGCCTCCAGCCGGCGGAGCTGGTGCCGGGCCATCGCCATGTTGGCCCGGGCCCGGTTGAGCGCGAGGTAGAGGAACAGCCCGCGCCCGTTCGGCATGGTGAGCGGCCGGATCAGGTGGTACTGGGTGGTGAGGGTGATCAGCATGTCCTCGATCTCGTTGTCGTGCAGGTTGAGCATCTGCATGGTGCGCATCTTGGCCCGCACCAGGTCGGTGTTGCCCGCCGCCGCCACGTTGAGGTCGAGTTCGGCGTTGTCGCCGAGGGTGCCGAGCGCCATCCCGCTGTCGTAGTCGACCAGGGCGACGCCGATCGCGCCGTCGATGGTCATGGCTTCCTTGAGTGCGCTCTCCAGATTGGCCATCGGGGTCCTCCAGTCGGCGAGGCCCGCATCGGAGGGCGGGCTCGGTGGTGACGACTGTAGGAAGTGCGACGGTGTCCGCAGGCGATCTGCCCGGAGTTGATCGAAGCAGAGCGGGAAGTGATCGTCCGTCAGCGATATGAAGACTTCTGCAACTGAGAATCTGACCCAAAACGCTGACCGCCGGTCACTCCCCGCCCGGGAACGGACCCGGCAGGCCACCGTCCCGGTGTCGAAATCCCGGTCGGCAAGGCGGTATGACGACAGGTCGACATCCGGCGATCCGCCCGGCTCTGCAACCGGCTCCGCAACCGGGTCGAAAACGGTGCTGTTGATGTCGGTCCAGGCGGGTAATGTCTGGCTGAGATGCTCGATCACCACACCAACCACAGCCGCTGCGCCCCCGGATCGGCCACCGCCGTCCGGGCCCCGCAGCCGCAGGCGTCGCCGTCTGCGCCCCCGTCCCGCCCGGCCGGTCCCCGGCACGGCAGCCAGCAGTCCCACGGGAAGAAGAGGTGACGCCGATGAACAGCGCCATGCCCGAACACCCGGAGACCTCCGGCACCCCCGGTACCTCCGGTACCGAGGAGCTCAGCCCCGCCGAGGCCTACGCGGCCTTCCGCCGCCGGGCCGAGGAGCAGGCCACCATCCTCTACGGCTTCCAGCAGCTGTACGACTTCGAGCTGGACGAGTTCCAGCTGGAGGCCTGCCGCGCACTGGAGGCCGGCGAGGGTGTGCTGATCGCCGCCCCGACCGGCTCCGGCAAGACCATCGTCGGCGAGTTCGCCGTCCACCTGGCCCTGCAGTCCGGCCGGAAGTGCTTCTACACCACGCCGATCAAGGCACTGTCGAACCAGAAGTTCGGCGACCTGGTCAAGCGCTACGGCGCCGACAAGGTCGGCCTGCTGACCGGTGACAACAGCGTCAACGGCGACGCCCCGGTGGTCGTGATGACCACCGAGGTGCTGCGCAACATGCTCTACGCGGGCTCCTCCGCGCTGAACGGCCTCGGCTACGTGGTGATGGACGAGGTGCACTACCTGGCCGACCGGTTCCGCGGCGCGGTCTGGGAAGAGGTGATCATCCACCTGCCCGAGTCGGTGGTGCTGGCCTCGCTGTCGGCCACCGTCTCCAACGCCGAGGAGTTCGGCGACTGGCTGGACACCGTGCGCGGCGGCACCAAGGTGATCGTCTCCGAGCACCGCCCCGTGCCGCTCTGGCAGCACGTGATGGCGGGCAACCGGATGTACGACCTGTTCGCCAACCCGGACGTGGACGGCCGACCCAAGAACGCCCCGCGCAACCCGGCCAAGGCGGTCAACCCCGAGCTGGTCCGGCTGGCCCGCTCCGAGGGCGACCGCGGCTCGCGGGACGACCGGTTCGGCCGCGGCCGGGGCCGCTCGATGCCCACCGGCCGCCCGAACCGGGTCTGGACGCCCGGCCGGGTCGACGTGATCGAGCGCCTCGACGCCGAGGGCCTGCTGCCCGCGATCACCTTCATCTTCAGCCGGGCCGGCTGCGAGGCCGCCGTCCAGCAGTGCCTGACCTCCGGGCTGCGGCTGAACCGCGACTCCGACCGGGCGACGGTCCGCGCGATCGTCGAGGAGCGCTGCGCCGACATCCCCGACGAGGACCTGCACGTGCTCGGCTACTTCGAGTGGCTGGACGGGCTCGAGCGCGGCATCGCCGCCCACCACGCCGGGATGCTGCCCCGGTTCAAGGAGGTGGTCGAGGAGCTCTTCGTGAAGGGGCTGGTCAAGGCCGTCTTCGCGACCGAGACGCTGGCGCTGGGCATCAACATGCCCGCCCGCTCGGTGGTGATGGAGAAGCTGGTCAAGTGGAACGGCGAGACCCACGCCGACATCACCCCCGGCGAGTACACCCAGCTCACCGGCCGGGCCGGCCGACGCGGCATCGACATCGAGGGCCACGCCGTGGTGCTCTGGCAGCGCGGCATCGACCCGGAGGCGCTGGCCGGCCTGGCCGGCACCCGGACGTACCCGCTGCGCTCCTCGTTCCGCCCCTCGTACAACATGGCGGTCAACCTGGTCGGCCAGTTCGGGCGGCACCGCTCGCGCGAGCTGCTGGAGACCTCGTTCGCCCAGTTCCAGGCCGACCGCGCGGTGGTCGGCATCGCCCGCCAGGTGCAGAAGAACGAGGACGGGCTCGCGGGCTACCGCGAGTCGATGACCTGTCACCTCGGCGACTTCGACGAGTACATGAACCTCCGTCGGACGCTCAAGGAGCGGGAGAACGACCTCGCCCGCGAGGGCACCGGCCAGCGCCGGGCCGCCGCGATCGAGGCGATCGAGGCGCTCAAGCCGGGCGACGTGATCCACGTGCCGACCGGCAAGTTCGCCGGGCTCGCGCTGGTGCTCGACCCCGGCCTGCCGCCGGTCAGCCGCTCGCCCCGGACGGTCCGTCACCCCGACTACCAGGACGGCCCGCGCCCGGTGGTGCTCACCGCCGAGCGGCAGGTCAAGCGGCTCGCGATGATCGACTTCCCGTACCCGGTGACCGCCGTCGACCGGGTGAAGATCCCCAAGTCCTTCAACCCGCGCAGCCCGCAGTCCCGCCGTGACCTGGCGTCAGCCCTGCGCACCAAGGCGGGCCACCTGGAGCCGGAGCGGTTCCGCAAGGGCCGGGCCGCCGCCGCCGACGACCCGGAGATCGCCCGGCTGCGCACCGAGCTGCGCCAGCACCCCTGCCACGGCTGCGACGAGCGCGAGGACCACGCCCGCTGGTCCGAGCGCTACCACCGCCTGCACCGCGACACCGACCTGCTGGAGCGCCGGATGCGCTCCCGCACCCACACCATCGCCCGCACCTTCGACCGGGTCTGCGGCCTGCTCACCGACCTCGGCTACCTCAGCGGCGACACCGTCACCGAGGACGGCAAGCGCCTCGGCCGGCTCTACGGCGAGCTCGACCTGCTGGCCTCGGAGTGCATCCGCGAGGGCGTCTGGGCCGAGCTCAGCCCGCCCGAACTGGCCGCCTGCGCCTCGGCGTTGGTGTACGAGTCGCGGCAGTCCGACGACGCGGCCGCACCCCGGGTGCCGGAGGGCGGGAGCAAGGAGGCGCTGGGCCGGATGATCCGGATCTGGGGCCACCTGGACGCCCTGGAGGAGCAGCACAAGATCAACACGGCCGAGGGCGTCGGCCAACGCGAACCCGACCTCGGCTTCGCCTGGGTCGCCTACCGCTGGGCGCTCGGCCACAACCTCGACCAGGTGCTCCGCGACGCCGACCTCCCGGCCGGCGACTTCGTCCGCTGGACCAAGCAGCTGATCGACGTGCTCGGCCAGATCCAGGACGCGGCGGGCGAGGACGCGAAGCTGCGGTCCACCGCTCGGAAGGCGGTCGACTCGCTGCGGCGCGGCATCATCGCGTACAGCTCGGTCGGTTAGCGGACTCGTTCCCCAACACCAGGGCCCCACCCGGGATCGCCTCCGGGTGGGGCCCTGATCGCCGACAGGACCGGTCATGCATGATGACGGGATGAATCAGCGCTTCCACGTCATCGTGCTGTCGAACTTCGCGAAGGGCTTCGACAAGTACGCGTTCGCCTACGGCAAGGCGGGGATTCCGGAGAGTACCTTTCCCGACCGGTTCCACCTGCTGACCCGTGCGGAGCTGGGTGTCGGCATCGGCAAGGCGGGACGCCTGCTGGACCGGCTGGCCATTCCGGGCGACCGACTGCTGGTGCTGGAGACCACGGTGGACCCCGCCACGTTGGTGCCCAACGTGGCGACCGGCCTCGGCGCGGAACTGCACGAGGCTCGCATCCGGCTGTCAGCCGTCCACGAACTCGACCAGGCGGGCGACGAGTTCACGCTGCGCCCGACCACCGTCGAGGACGCGATGGCGGCCTCCCTGCACCTGCAAGGGTCGGCGCAGCGTGGCTACGCCGACCTGCGACCGCGCACGGTCTCGGTCCTGCCGGTCGCCTCCGCCTGCCAGGCCCGGTGTTCGTTCTGCTTCTCCGCGGCTTCGATCTCCAGCGACCAGGCGCCGGCCAAGGTCCCGTGGGACGCGGTCACCCACTGGCTGGAGCGGGCCCGTGCGGCGGGTGCCGAGCGGGCAGTGATCACCGGCGGCGGGGAGCCCACGCTCATACCGTTCGACCAGCAGCTGCGGCTGGTCTCCGCCTGCTCGGCGGCCTTCCCGAAGGTCGTCCTGATCACCAACGCGCACACCCTGGCGAAGGGTCAGCACGCCGACCGGGCCGACCGATTGGCTGCTCTGAGCGCCGCAGGCCTGAGCGTGCTGGCGGTCTCCCGGCACCATCAGGACGAGGCCGTCAGCGAGCGGCTGATGATGCTGCATACGCCGGTGGGCTCGGTGGTCGACACCTGGCGGGTGGAGCGCGACCGCTGGCCGGGGCTGCGGATGAGACTGATCTGCGTGCTCCAGCACGGCGGCGTGGCCGACGCGACCGGCGTCGCCGACTACCTTGCCTGGGCCGCGGCTCTCGGCGTCGAGGAAGTCTGCTTCAAGGAGCTCTACGTCTCCACCAGCACCGAGTCGCTCTACTTCGACCGCGCCGCCAACGTCTGGAGCCGGGAGCGCCAGGTCTCGTTGTCCGTCGTCACGCGGTTCGCCGAGCAGCACGGCTTCGAACTGGCGAGCCGCCTGCCCTGGGGCGCACCGGTCTACCACGGCAGTTGGGCCGGCCGGCCGATCCGGATCGCCGCGTACACCGAGCCCAGCCTGCTCTGGGAGCGGACCAACGGGATCGCCCGCAGTTGGAACGTCCTGGCCGACGGACGCTGCTACGCCTCCCTGGAGGACCGGGCCAGCGAGATCGTGCCGGCAGGTGCAGCGGTATGAGGTTCGACGAGTTCCAGGACTTCCGGCAGCGGCAACTCAGCGCCACCCCTGTCCTGTTGGACGCTGCCGAGACCAACGTGTACCGGGCGCTCGCGCCGCTGCGACCGGAGCCGCCTGCCGGCCTGAGCACGGTGCACCGGTGCGACCTCGCCCGTGCCTGGCTGCGGCGGTTCGAGCTGCCGGAGGAGTGGTCCCGCCACACCATGGTCTGCCGAGGGGTCCGGCACGGGCTCGGTGTGGTGTTCGACTGGCTGCGCACCGTGCAGGCGCGGTTGTGGCTGCCCAGCGACGTCTACCCGGTCTACTTCGAGCTGGCTCGCGCTGCGGGCCTGGCGCCCGCGTCCTACCCGACACTGCCGACGCCGGTCCTCCCCGGGGCGCCGGCGGACGACCGGCCCGAGTACCTGCTGCTCGCCAACCCCAGCAAGCCGCTCGGCCGGTACCTCTCCGATGCCGAGTGCGACGCGCTGATCTCGTGGCTGCGGGAGTCACCGCGCCGCCACCTGCTGATCGACAGCGTCTACGACCTGGGAGCCCCGTTCGCGGCCGGCACCCGGCGACTGCTGGACACCGGCCGTGCGGTCCTGCTGCACTCGGTCACCAAGGGGTGGCTGTGGCCACGCACGTTCGGCGTGGTCCTGCTGGGTCCGGCGCAGGCCGAACTGGCCGAAGCGTTCCGGGCGGATCCGCCGACGCAGGACCAACTGAGGCTCGCCGACCGTCTGCTGACCGAGCACGGGGACGTGCCCCGGCAGGTCGCCGGTGAACTGGCCGCACGGGCCGAGCGGCTGTTCGAACGGTTGCCGGACGAGGTGCTCGGGGCGATTCCGGTGGCGAGCCGGACCTGCCCCGGCAACTACTTCTTCCCGGTGGACATCCCGGCGGAGACGCTCCGGCGCGAGTACAGCCTGCTGGCCCTGCCGGTCAGCGTGTTCGGGGAGAGCCACTGGTCCGGCTCCGTCCTGACCAGCCTTGCCGACGCCTTCGGCCCGACCTCGGAATCAGCGTGAGAGGACCATGGCGGTGAGCCGGGGCGAGTCGGCCGAAGGCGGCTGGCTGTTGAAAGCCTGGTAACCCCAAGTCCCGTACAGGGCCTGGACCTTGCCGTCCCCGGCGAGCGGGTTGACCATGAGGGTGACGCGGTCCTCGGTGCGGTGGGCGAGGAGTCCGTCGTGAATGCGGCGGGCGGCGCCGGTCCCCCGCCAGGGGGCGCGGACGCCGATCTCCCTGAGGGCCAGCACGGGGGCGTCGGTCCAGCCGTCGGGCAGCGGTTCGGCCATCCGCTTCCAGTACCGGTCGGCGGCGTCGACGGTGTTGCCGTAGGCGTACCCGACCGGTACGTCACTGTCGTAGCCGAGGACGAGTTCGAAGCCGGGCTCGGTGGCGAGCTGCTCGAGGCGTCGGACGAACGCCTCGACGCCGTAGTTGGCCAGGTGCAGCAGGGGTGCCCGGACCTCCGCGTAGACGTCCAGCAGGTCCTGGCGGGCCTGCGCGGTGAGGTCGGTGTGGTGGCGGAGCTCGATGGTCATGCGGTGGACCTCCTGGTCGCGACCACTTCACCGGCGGACCGGGGTGGTGCCGTTCATGCCGAAGCGGGCGGAGCACTGCTCGCTGGACCGGTCGCTCGCGTTCCAGACGCAGATCCACATCGTGGTGCCGGTGTCCGGGACGAAGTTCGTCTTCGCGGCGCCCCAGGAGGCGCGGAAGGTGTAGCTGAGGCCGTCGCTGCGGTTGAGCTCGGCGACGCAGGACTGGTTCAGGGAGGTGTTCAGCACGCCCGCGAGGGCGCCGGAGCCGTTGTCGTCCAGCCAGGCGGAGCAGGCGGCGACGTTGCCGAACCAACTGGTGTCCGCCTCGGAGCCCTTGACCTGCGCCGGGTCGTCGCCGCCGTTGACGCCGCTGATCGATGACGAGGTGACGCTGGGGACAGCCGGCGGCGACGAGGCGGTCACGACGGGGGCCGTGGCTGTGCTCGGTGGGGGAGTGGGTTTGGCAGTGACGGAGGGCGAGGCAGTCGGGTTCGGGGGGAGCGGCTGCGTCGAGCCGGCTGGGGCCGGGGTGGTGGGGTCGCTCGTGGGGGACGCCGAAGGGCTCGCGGAGGGCCGCTGCGTTGTCCCGACGGTCGGTTCGACAGTGGCCGACGTGCTGCCGGCCGACTGTGAGGGACGGTTCTGCGGGGAACCGGACTGGCTGAGGACGTACGCCGCGACGGCGCCGAGGGCGATCACGGCGGTGATCGGTAACACGAGCAGGCGGGTGCGCGGGCGGCGAGGTGATCCGAGGGGCGTGGCCCCGGCGTCGGGCTTCGGGTCCGTGGCCAGGTCCGGCGGCGGGACGGTCTCCAGCTTGCCGACCGGCGTCGCGGCGAAGGCGCGTCGTGCGTCGATGCGTGACACGACCTCAGGCGGCCACGACGGGGGAGGAACGGGCAGGTGCCCGCGGGCCGCCGCGGCGATCTCGTGGGCGGTGGGGCGTGCTCGGGGGTCGGTGGCGAGGCAGGGCTCGATGACGGCGGCGAGGTCGGCGTCCACGGTGCGCAGCGGTTCCAGATCGGGGACGACGCCGGGCGTGCGACCCGAGGCGGCATAGAGCAGGAGCGCCGCGAGCGCGTAGACGTCCGCGGGCGCTGCCACGTCCTCGTTCCCGGCCTGCTGTTCCGGAGCCGAGAACCCCTGGGTACCGTAGCTGCCGCCGCTTCTGGTGAGCCTCGCCTGGTCCGCGGCGCGGGCGATGCCGAAGTCGATCAGCTTCACACCGTCGCGCACCAGCATGACGTTGCCGGGCTTGATGTCGCGGTGCGCGATCTCGGACGCGTGCACGGCCCGCAGTTGAGCGGCTGCCTCGGCCAGCAGCAGCCACAGCGCCTCGGCGGGCAGCGGGCCGCGCAGCCGGACCGCCTCGTCCACCGTGAGACCGGGGACGTACTCGGCGGCGAACCAGGGGCGTTCCGCGGTGCCGTCGCTCGCCAGTACCCTCGGCCCGACCCCGAACGGCACCCGGTAGAGGATGCCGACCTCTCGTTCGAAGCGCTCGCTGGAGACCAGCCGGGGCCGGACGCGCTTGACGGCGGCGTAGCCCCGGTCCGAGGCCCCGAGGTAGACCTCGCCCATGCCACCGGTGCCGAGCAGGCCGATGATGGTGAAGCTGCCGATCTCCTGCGGGTCGTCCGGACCGAGTGGTTCGGCGACCGTGCTATCCCTCATCAGCAGGTTCCCGGCCGATAGCGCTCCATGACGGGCAGATTATCGATCAAGTCATGCCCATGCAACATCAGTTGACGGAGACCGGGTTCCGGGTGAGGACCGGTCCTCGGAGTACGTTCCTACACTGGCCCGAGCCGAGGCGGAGGTATGTGAGATGGCGTACGGAGACTTCCCACCCCAGATGCTGCCGCCGGGCAGTCCTGCCGACAGGGTGCCCTCGGCGCCGCCCGGGACGATCTTCGTGCTCGGCCCGGAGGGTGGGTACGCCGTGCCGCTGCGCCGGTACACGCTGCTGTTCGGGCGCGACCGCGAGGACGTGCACGTGCCGGTCGGTGTCGACGACCCGACCGTCAGCCGTCGGCACGGCGTCTTCACCTGCACGGGCACGGACGGGAACTGGTGGCTCATCAACACCGGCAACCTCCCGATAGAACTGCCCGACGGCGTGCTGATGCTCACGGGCCACAAGCGGATCATCGACTCCGGGTACACCCCGCTGGTGATCAACTCGTCCAAGCAGCGCTCCCACCTGGTGGAGGTCCGCGTCGTGGCCGAGGACGACCGGCACCCCCGCTCCACGAGCAGTGCGGAGACGGTGGATCCCGAGACGGTCTACGAGCTCTCCCCGCAGGAGCGGCTGGTTCTCACCGCGCTCGCCCGGCGCTACCTGGAGGGCCACGACGCCTTCCCCCTCCCGCTGACCTGGGAGGACACCGCTCGCCTGGTCAACGCCTCGGTCTACGCGACCAAGTCCTGGAGCTACAAGTCGGTCGCGAACGCGGTCGAGGACGTGCGCGAACGGCTGCGCCGGCGGGGCGTACGCGGACTGACGCGCGATGAGGTCGGCGAGCCGGTCGGCTCGATGCTCAGCGTCAACCTGGTCAGGGAACTGCTGAAGACGGCGACGCTGAGTGCTCAGGACCTGGAGTTGCTGGCCGGTCAGGAGTGAGCGGACGTCAGGATGCCTGCCCCGGCGGATCGTTCGCCGGGGCAGGCGGCGTTTCTCAGCGTTCTGCGTCGGGCTCGGCGTTGTAGGTCACGTGCATGGTGCCGTGCTCGACCGCGAAGACGGCTGCCCGGTCCTCCGCCGAGTTCTGTTGGCGTGGCTGGGACTGCGGCTGTTCGGGGCGCTGCGCCGTGTTCGTCACGCGGTTGTTGTCGCCCACGATGAAGGTGCCGGAGACGTCCCCGGCGTGGATGTCGCTGGGTGTGGATTCCGTAGGCATGGTCGGCCTTTCCGGGTTGCTCCGAGGGATGGTCAGGTACCGCAGTCGGCTTCCAGACGGTTTGCGGCCGAGTTCATCGCCGAGGCCTGACTCGACGTGTCGACCGTGGAACCTTCCGGATCGCTCTGATACGACCGATATTGGCTCTCCATCTGCTGAACGGAGGTCAGCATGCTGTTGAGGTCTGATGCCACGGAGCTGTCCCGGGCTCGCGATTTGCCTCCCCGCAACGTGGACTCGACGGAGCGCAGGTCGTTGAGGACGGTGTTGATGTTGGCCCTCAGAGTGCCGTCGCCGGGAGGAGTGGAGGTCCGGCCCGAGTTGTAGGCGCCCATGGCGTCGTTGTACGCGTCGAGCGAGCTGGACGCGGTGGCGCGGTCGGTGTTGTAGCGCTGGATCTCTCGTTCCAGGTCCGGGATCACGGTCGCGCACACGGGGTCAACGGTGGGTGTGGGCGAGGTGTAGTGGCTCGGACCCGAAGTCTTGACGACCGGGTGGACGGGGACCGATGTGGCGCTTGGCGGCGAGGCCGACTGGTCGTCTGCGTAGACCATGGCGCCCACGCCCAGCACGACAACGAAGCCGAACGCGCAGGCGAGGGCGAGTGCTGACACTCCGGCCTTGGCACCTGCCGCACCTGCGACGGTGAGCGCGGTGTGGCCCGAGCTCGTCGCGGTTGTGCCCACGGCGTGCGTCGGATGGGCGGCGGAGACGTGTGTCGCGTGGCCCGAACTCGTCGCATGCGTGGATGTGTTCACGGCGTGCGTCGGCGTCGGCTGGGCGACGGAGGAGTGCGCCTGCGAAAGGTCGATCCGCGCCGGTGTCGGTGCATGTGCGCCGGCCGGCAGGTGGTTGGCGACGGCCGAGTGGTGGCCGGCACCCGAAAAGTCGACCACCGGCTTCGCCACCGGTGCGTGCGGGGGAACCACCGTGGCGGGCGCGTGCGCGGCGGTCGGCAGGTGGCCCGTGACGTGCGTCGGGACGAACGTGTGTACCGGCGGTGGGGTGGTCACCGCCGCGTTGGCGACCTGATGGGCCGCCGAATGCGCTTGCAGGACGGTGAGTTCGTGCCAGAGCACACCGGCCTCGAGCGCCAGGGCCGCCGTCTGTGCGGCCCGACCGATCGCCTTGCGGCGGGTGCGCGCCTCGCGCAGGAAGAACTCCTCGCCGACGCTGTCTCCCGCGCTCTTCGCGGCGGTCCAGCCGGCTCCGAGCAGGCTGCCCCATGCGTCGAACTGCCGGGACAGTGCCAGTTTCGGCGAGGCGGCACGGGCCAGCGTCACGCCGAGCTGCGCCTGTCCGCTCTTCTCCGCCCGGACCACCGCAACGTCCAGGGCCCGGAAGTGGGCCGCGACCTCGTCCGGGGTGGTCTCCGGCGCCTCGATCCACGCGGTGAGCACCCGGCAGAGTTGGTCGGCGGGAAACTCCGTCATCCGGCTCTCCAGCACGCACCCGGCGACGTCCGGCGGACATCCGTAGCCGGTCTCCGAGGCAACCAGCAGGCCGTGCCGCACCAGGCCGTCGGCGAGCGCGTCGGTGTCCGATCGGCCGAGCAGGGCATCGAGTTGCCGGGCGGCCAACTCGGCGCCGGACAGCGAGCCGAGCAGGTGCAGCAGGTCGCGCTCCGGCGGCCGGAGCCTGTTCAGCAGTGCGGGGAGCAGTTCGGGGAGGTCGGCGATGCCCGGCAGGCTCTTGCCCGTCGCGGCGGACAGGGCGATGCGCCGCAGCCGGAGCGGGTTGCCGTGCACGGCGTCGCACAGCGCCTGTACGGTCCGGGTCTCGTCGGGCCGCAGCCCGCGGGCCAGTACCGTCTGCACCAGGTGCGCCCCCGCCGGAGCCGTCAGCCCGTCGAGCCGGATCGCGTGTACGCCGGCCACCACGGACCGTTGCTGCGAGGTGAAGACGAACGTGGACTGCTCGGCCATGTCGAGGAGCCGGCGCAGGTCCTTCTCGTCGAGTCCCGCGTCGTCCAGGTAGATCCGCAGCCGCAGGGTCTTCAGGTGCTCCTTCAGGACCTCCAGCGACGGCTTGTAGTTCGGCGCGTCGAAGCCGATGTCGAAGATCGCCTGCGCGATGTCGTCCGCCGTCCGTCCGCCGGCTTCGATGTAGGCCGCGCCCTCGGGCCCACGCGGCATCGTGCGCGCGAGGTGGCGCAGCAGCGCGCTCTTGCCGACCCCGGGCGCGCCCCAGATCTGCACCAACTGACGCTTCTCGAGCGCCTGTTGCAGTACCTGGAGGTCCAGCTCCCGGCCGATCAGCGGGTCGGCGACGGACCGGGGCAGCTGTGAGATCGCCCGGCGCTTGACCGGTCGCGGCAGCGGCCCCGCGTGCACTGTGACGGTCGCACCGGACTCGGCGGTGACGTTCAGGTTGTTCACGGTGTTGTGGCTGCCGACGACCACCGTTCCGGACACGTCGCCGACCCGGATCCCCTCGGAACCGTCCGGAGCACTGCTGTTCTCTGGCATGTGCTTCCCCTGCCCTTTCCAACTCTCGGGTCCCAGCACTAGGTCATGGTGGAGCCGACCCGGCGTGCGAACCCGATGCTTTTACGTCTTCGGTGAGATTCCCGGCGAACTGGCCGCGGCGGCGATCCGGGCGAGGTGGTCCAGATCGAGGATCGTGATCCTCCGATAGCCCGTCGTGACCGCGCCCGACTCCCGCAAGGCCCGCAGCGCCTTGTGGATCGACGACTCCGCCGCGCCGACCAACGTGGCCATCTCCGGCTGTGACAGCGGGAGTTGAGCCTCGTTCCGGCCGGGACGCCCGTAGCTGACGGCCAGGTGGTGCAGGATCCTGGCCAGCCGCCCGAGTACGTCGCACCCGGTGAAGTCGACGATCCGGCCGGTCGCCGTGCGCAGCTTGGCCACCACGCTCGCGTTGAGCGCGAGTCCGATGGCAGGGTGCTTCTTCGTGCAGTCCAGGAGTTCGGAGCGCAGGATGTAGCGGGCCAGCACCCGGCCGCAGGCGGTCACGGTGCCGATCCGCGGCTGACCGTCGATCCCGGCGAGCTCCCCGACCAGGTCCCCGGCCATCCGCACGGCCAGCAGCGCCTCTCGGCCGTCCTGCGCGTGCGCGGTGACCTTCACCGTGCCGCCGGTCAGGAGCAGCGCGAAGTCCGAGGTGTCCGCCTCGCGGATGGTGATCTGACCGGCCGGGTGGATCACACCGTGGCCGAGACCGAGCAGGACTCGGCGGTCCTCCTCGCCGACCCGGCCGAGCAGCCCGGTCGGCGGCCAGTACGTCTCGGCCCTGCGCACCCGTGAGTTGCTCATCGGAGGCACTCCTGTTCTTCGTTCGGCTGAAGCCGGACAAGCAGTATTAGTAGCCGTTCTACCCGAGGACCCCTCCTCTACGATCTCGTCAATCATCTTGTCGGCGCCGGGAATTCGGTGCGACGACGAATCGATCTTCGAATTGCCGGCCCCCGTCGAGATCGCGGAGGGAATGTGAACCCGAGGTACGAATACCGAGCCTTGCTGGCGTGCGACATCGCGGGTTCCGCAGGTCGCGGGCAGCAGCGGCTGCAGGAGATCCGCAGTGTGCTGCGGTCCGCGCTGTCCGGTGCCTTCGGCGTCGCGGATCTGGACCCGCGGGAGTTCGTGTACACGGACACCGGTGACGGGTGCCAGCTCGTCGCTCCGGCCGGGCTGCCCAAGGCCAGACTGCTCCTCCCGCTCCTGCCGGAGCTGAGCGAGCGGATCCGCGAGCACAACCGCCGTGCCGGCCCGGGTACTCAGCTGCGGGTACGGGCCGCGGTGCACGCGGGGGAGGTCCGGCTCGATCCGGAGGGCACCGTCTCGGGTACTCCCTTCGAGGCGCTCGCCCGGCTGCTCGACTCGGCCCCGCTGCGTCACGCGGCCCTGGCCGGTCCGGACGGCACCCCGGTGGCCGCGGTCCTCTCGCAGCACGTCTACGAGGAGACGGTCGGGCACGGCCACGACGGGTTGGAGAGCGGCGCCTTCACCGCGGCCGAGGTCCGGGTCAAGGAGTACGCCGCACCGGCATGGCTCTGGTACCCGGGCAGCCCCGTCGGGCCGCACGGCGATGCCGGGGCACGCGAATCCGGCTCCGGCGAGCCGCCTGCGGACCCCGGGGCACGGACTGTGGGGCAACTCGTCCACGCCACCGGGAACGGCACGGTTTTCGCCGTGGGCCGTGGTGACCAGTACATCCGCCACAACGACTGGAGTTGACGCAGCGATGAACGAGGAACTCGCCGCGCTGGCCGCGAGCGGCGCTGTCGCGCTGGTCTCCGCGATGGGCACCGATCTCTGGCAGGAGGCGAAGCGGCTGACCAGCGGCGTCATTGCGCAGGCCCGTAGCCGCCGCCGTAGCGAGCTGTCCGCCGCGCTGGAGCAGCAGTCGACCACCACGAGGGGAGTGGTCGACACCGCGGTCCTGAACTACTGGACCGAGGCGCTGTTCCAGCTGCTCGACCGGAACCCGGAGCTCGCCCAGGACGTGATGGCCCTGGCATCGCTGCGGACCGCGCAGCGGCCGGACATCGCGGTCCAGGTCAACTCCGCCACCGATTCGGGTGAGGTGTTCGCGGTGCAGCACGGTAGCCAGCATTTCGCCTTCGGGCCGAAGGCCCGCGATCCCCGGGAACGACCGTGAGCTGGGACAACGACCGGCGAGACGGCCTGATGGACGCAGGGGTGCGGGCGGTGCTGCTGGTGGCCGTCGTGATCGGGGCCTTTATCGAGGTCAGCATGCCGCACCGACACTACGGCTGGCTGGTCGATGCGCTCGCCCTCGCAGCTGTGGGTGTCGTCGGCACGGCGGCGGCGCTGGGGTCCGAGGCCGCCGCGGCTCCCGCCCGGCCGCCGGCCCGGCTCGAACGGGAGCCCGGGCCCGACGGGACGGTTCCGGCCTGCCGCTACGTCGCCGGACCGGCGGTGCCGGCGGCCCAGCCCGCGAGGCCCCGGCCGTTCCTGCGCGAGCGGCCGACCGACCTGAGTGTTCCCCGCTTCGGTGAAGGCGCCCGTGCACAGGGGTACCCCTGGCTGCTGCCGGAGCGCACGGTACAGAACGGGATCGCCGCCGACGAAGCCGTGGTCGGTGCCCTCACCATCCGCGCGGCCTCCGTCATCGGGCCCGGCCACCGCTGCAGCCAGCCTGCTGACCCGCGGCAGGACTCCTACCGGATCGGGCGGAGCCGGGACAGCCGGTACGCGATCATGGCCGTGGCCGACGGCCTGTCCAGCGCAGCCTGGTCCGACGCCGGAGCGACTGCGGCCGCCAGCCAGGCCGTCACCCTGCTGCGCGAGCAGATCGAGGCCGGAGGCTTCGGCCGGCTCGACGTCAAGCGGCTGTACGGGCGGATCGCGGAATCGGTCGCCGGGCAGGCGGCCGGACGCGGCGTCAGCACCGCACAGGTGGCCACCGTGCTGATCACCGCAGTGATCGCCGCGCCGGACGAGCACGGCGTGTCGCAGGCCTGGGTCGGGTGGCTCGGCGACAGTTCGGCCTGGATGCTCGACCCGGGCATCCCGCTCTGGCAGTTCGCCGCCGGCGAGGCCAAGGACCGTGTGGCCGAGGTGGTCTCGAACGAGGTCGCCGGGCGACTGCCGGACACGCCGCAGCTGGCCGTGGACCGCTTGGTCACCCTGGCCCCCGGCGCTGCCCTCGCCCTGGTCACGGACGGGATCGGCGACGCGTGGGCGGACCCGGGGGGAAACGTCAACCAGTACTTCGCGAACGCCTGGCACTTGCCGGTCCCGGCCACCCGGTTCACCGCCGACGTCGGCTTCGACGCGCCGCAGTGCCTGGACGACCGCACCGCTGTCGTGGTGTGGAACGGCGGCCGGGCATGACCGATCCCGAACTCGTCCCCGGCGGCCCGGCGGTCGATCCGAGGGGCTGGGCGTTGCCTCGGACCGTGAGTGTCGGTCAGCTCGGGCCGTTCGCCGAACCGATCTCCGAACACAACGGCCAGGCCATCGCGGTACGGCCGCTGACGGACCATCCGGGCTGGCTGGCCAAGCTCTACCGGCCGGACATGCAGCCGGAGGACGCCCACCGGATCGACCAGTTGATCTCGGCACCGGACACGCTGCCGGAGGCGGACCGGGCGGCCCTGTACGCCGGCACGTGCTGGCCCGCCGCCCGGATCCACCAGCCGGGCAACCCGGCCGTCGGCTGCGTGATCCCGATGGCGCCGGATCAGTACCGGGCCGAGCTGCGGCGTGGGAAGTTCAGCGAGCGCCGGTTCGTGGAGATCGACTGGCTGGCGAAGTCCGACGAGTCGATCCGGCGCGTCGGACTGCCCGGCCCGGGCTTCGAGGGCCGGCTGGCCGCCTGCCGCCGACTGACGGAGCTCGCCGCGATCCTGGAAGGTCTTGGCCTGGTCTATTCGGACTGGTCGTTCTCCAACGCCTTCTGGAGTCCGGACCGGCGTTCCGTCTACCTGATCGACGTCGACGGCTGCCAGCCGGGGAAGATGCCCGACCTTCACCAGCCGAACTGGGCCGACCCGCTGACGCCGCCGGGCACCGACGCGGACCGGTACACCGACCGCTACCGGCTCGCCCTGCTCATCGCCAAATGCCTGACGGGCCATCGGGATGCGGACGCCTTCCACACCGTCGCCGCCGCCACCTGGCGGGAACAGCCCGCCGCCGCCGAGGTACTGCTGGACATGCTGCTCGCGGCCGATCGCGAACGTCGGCCGTCAGCCGCCCAGTTGGACCAGGCGCTGAACAGCGGGCCCTACCTCAGGCCCGTGCCACGTCCGACCCGCACCGCCCTGCCCCCGCTGCCCGTACCGATCACGGTTCCCGCGAGCACCGGCCCGGTGGAGCGGCCCGAGTCGGCGTTCACCAAGGCGGTACGGGAGCAGGCGACGCGCACCGCGGAGAAGCAGGACTCCACGACCGGCTCGGACGACGGGTGGATCTGGGTGCTCGTCATCGCCGTGATCCTGATCATCATCATCGCCACCAACCACTAGCTCAGAGGTGCACCGTGTCACTCTGCCTGCCCACCTACGTGGTGATCGACGCGTCGTCGTCGATGAAGCCGCACGAGACAGTGCTCAACGCGACCCTCTCGCGCCTGCACTACAACCTGGCGACGAATCCCCGCGTCTCGGAGTTCGCCCGGGTCTGCGTGGTCGCCTTCTCCACCGACGTACACGTGGTGATCCCGATGTCGGACATGGAGCAGGTGCCGAGCATGCCGGAGGTGATCTGCGGAGGCCGGACGGACTACGGCAAGACCTTCGACCTGCTGCGGCAGTGCATCGAACAGGACGTCAGCGGCCTGCGGGCGCAGCACTACAGCGTGCTGCGTCCGACGGTCTTCTTCCTGACCGACGGCGGCCCCACCGACGCCAACTGGCGGGACTCCTTCCGCAAACTGGTGGACCGGAGCTGGCCGCGCCACCCGCACGTGATCGCCTACGGCTTCGGTGGCGCCCAGCGCTCCGTGCTGGAACAGGTGGCGACCAAGGCGCTGTTCATCGCCGACGGTTCGGACACCGAGTCGGCGCTGAGCGGAGCGATCTCCGGCCTGCTCAACACCCTGATCGCCTCGTCGAACACCGGCCAGATGCAGATCGCCACCGACGTCAAGGGCTTCGAGTACGTTCAGGTCGCCCAGGAATACGTGGACTGATGATGACTGCCGATCCGCGTTCCACGGGTTCCCGGGCACTGCGCGCCTCTGCCAGGCTGACCGTGCTGGCCGTGGCGCTGCTCATCTGCGGCGGCGCGGTCGAGGTGGCGGGCGCCCTCCTCGGCCCCTCGGCGAACGGGGGCGGAGGCAGCCCGCACCCGACGACGACCGTGCAGCCGACCTCACCCCTTCCCAGCAGCTCCGAGGCACAGCCGCCGAGTGACCCGCCCCCGGACCCCACCACTCCACTGCCCGAGCCCACGGCCACTGCCACCGTCAGGGAGTTTCCGCCGAGTCACCGGCCGACCGGGACGAGGACGCCTGCGAAACCGGGTGCCGCCGGGTAGCCGGAGGCCGGGCGGGGCCCCTCAGGCCTGCTCGCCAACCTGGGCCAGGGTTTCGAGGAGGCGGGTGAGGGAGGTGCCGAGGCCCCAGCGGGTGTTGAGGGCTTCGAGGGTCATGGGGTCGAGGGGTTCGTGGGGGAGAGCGGGGTCGAAGTCGGGGAGCGGGGTGTCGGTGGCGACCCGTACGACGGTGGGGGCGACGTCGAGGTAGGCACTGCCTTCGACGAGGTTCTTACGGCGGGCCGGGGTGAGCTTGGAGAAGGGGTCGGCGGCTGCGGCGCGGATGCCGGCCAGGTCGCCGTACTCGTGGATGAGCTGGGCGGCGGTCTTCTCGCCGATGCCCTTCACCCCGGGCAGGCCGTCGCTCGGGTCGCCGCGCAGGGCGGCCATGTCGGCGTACTGCGAGCCGGTCACGCCGTACTTCTCGCGCAGCGCCGCCTCGTCGATGAGCTGGGCGTTGCCGACGCCCTTGACCGGGTAGAGCACGGTCACCTGCCGGGCGTCGTCGACCAGTTGGAACAGGTCCCGGTCGCCGGTGACGATCTGCACCGGGCCACCGGCCCGGGTGGCCAGGGTGCCGATCACGTCGTCCGCCTCGTAGCCGGGCGAGCCGATCCGGGCCAGGCCGATGGCGTCCAGCACCTGTTCGATCACCGGCACCTGGGGGGACAGCGTGTCCGGGATCTCCTCCTCGCCCTCGAAGGAGGGCTCCGCGGCCAGCCGGTGCGTCTTGTACGTGGGGATCAGATCCACCCGCCACTGCGGGCGCCAGTCGGCGTCCATGCAGGCGACCAGCTGGTCGGGGCGGTGGTCCTGGACCAGCCGGGTGATGAAGTCCAGCAGGCCGCGCACGGCGTTCACCGGCTGCCCGTCGGGGGACTTCAGGGAATCCGGCACGCCGAAGTAGGCACGGAAGTAGAGGCTCGCCGAGTCGAGCAGCATCAGCCTGGGTGCGGTCATGGCCCCGATCATGCCGCACCGGACTGACGGAGTCTCAGCGGCACGGCCCGTTCAGTGCCGGTGCGGGCCGCTCCGGTGCACCGGGCCGTGCGAGTCGCCGCAGTGGTCGTCCGCCGGTGCTGCACCGCCCGCCTCCACCGCCGAACGCCCTATCGCCAGCAGGTCCTGCCCCAGTTCCTCGCCGACGTGGTCGACCTGGAGGGTGGCATGGGTGATCCGGTACTCGTCCCGCAGGGTCCGCTGCAGCGCGCGGCGGACGGCGTGGCAGTCGCCGTCGGGGGCCACCAGGATGTGCGCGGAGAGCGCGGGCTGGCCCGAGGTGATCTCCCAGATGTGCAGGTCGTGGATCTCCTCCACCTGCGAGGAGTCGATCAGCCGGTCGGCCACCGTGTCCGGGTCGATCCCGGCCGGCGCGGCCTCCAGGAAGATCCGTCCGGAGTCCCGGACCAGCCCGATCCCCGCCTTCAGCATCAGCGCGACCACGATCAGCGAGGCGATCGAGTCCGCCCGGGTGAAGCCGGTGGTGACGATGATCAGACCGGCCACCGCGGTGGCGATGAACGCGTACAGGTCGGTCAGCACGTGCTGGAAGGCACCCTCGACGTTCAGCGAACTGCGGTTGGCCTTCGACATGCACCAGGCCGCCCCGATGTTCACCACGACCCCGACCAGCGCGGTCACCAACACCAGCGAACCGATCACCTCCGGCGGGTCGATCAGCCGGCTGACCGCCTCGTAGCCCAGCCAGCCGGCCAGCAGCAGCAGGGTGATCCCGTTCGCCTGCGCGGAGAGGATCTCGGCCCGCTTCAGCCCGTACGTGTAACCGCCGCGCGCCGGTCGCTGGGAGAGCCGCATCGCGATCAGCGCCAGCACGATCGAGGCCGCGTCGGTCAGCATGTGCGCGGCGTCCGAGATCAGCGCGAGCGACTGGGCGGCGAAGCCGACCACCACCTCGCCGGCCATGAAGACCACGATCAGGGTCAGCGCGCTGAGCAGCCACTTGCGGTCCGCGTCGGCGGAGATGCTGTGCGAGTGGCCGCCGTGACCGCCTGATCCTCCGTGGTCGTGGTCGTGCTCGTGGTTCGACATCGAGATCCTCTCCCCGAACGCGCAGGAACCAGGGCGCAGCTGCCCCGCACCGGAAGTGAACCCCAGATCGGACGAAGATCCAAAGGTTGCACTGGTGACCGTTGTCGTTCCCGTCGGACACCCTCCGCTACGCCTCTCCGGATGTTCATCAACCGGTCGGCCGCCTCCGCTAGGGTCACGCCCGCCACCAGCGGAACAGAGGGACAGACATGTCGGACCATCAGGAGCGGGTGTCGCTGCTCACCATCGCCCGGGAGTGGGGCCGGATCGGCTGCACCGGTTTCGGTGGCCCGCCCGCCCACATCCTGCTGCTCCGCCGGCTCTGCGTGGAGCGGCGCGGCTGGCTGCGCCCGGACGAGTTCGAGGACGGCATCGCCGCCACCAACCTGCTGCCGGGACCGGCCTCCACCCAGCTGGCGATCTTCACGGCCTGGCGGCTGCGCGGCTCCGCCGGGGCACTGGTCGGCGGCGCCTGCTTCATCCTCCCCGGCCTCGCCCTGATCCTGGCGCTGGCCGCACTCTTCCTGGCGGGCGACCCACCGGCCTGGGTGCTCGGCGCGGCCGCCGGAGCGGGCGCAGCGGTGCCGGCGGTCGCGGTGCAGGCCGCCGCTGCCCTGGTACCGGGCAGCCTGGCCCGGGCGGGCAAGGCCAGGGCGGCCCGGGCCCGCTGGGCCGGGTACGCCCTCTGCGGCGCGGCCGCCGCGATGCTCACCGGCCCCTGGCTGGTCCTGGTCCTGCTGGCCGCCGGTCTGGCCGAAGTCGCCGTCCGGGGACGGCGGTTGACGCTACCCCTGGTGCTCGGCGCGCTACCCGCGACCGGCGGCCTCGGCGCCCTGGCCTGGGTGGCCCTCAAGGTGGGGGCGCTCTCGTACGGCGGCGGCTTCGTGATCATCCCGCTGATGCGGTACGACGCGGTCGAGCGCTACCACTGGATGACGGACGGTCAGTTCCTGAACGCCGTCGCCCTCGGCCAGATCACTCCCGGACCGGTCGTCCAGACCATCGCGGTGGTCGGCTACGCGGCAGCCGGCCTGGCGGGCGGTCTGCTGGCGGCCCTGGTGGCCTTCGCGCCGTCCTTCCTCTTCGTCCTCCTCGGCGCCGCCCACTTCGACCGGCTCCGGGCCGACCAGCGCATCCAGGACTTCCTCACCGGCGCAGGCCCCGCCGTCACCGGAGCCATCGCCGGCTCGGCCGTCCCCCTCGCCCTCAGCCTGCAACTCCCCTGGCAGTACGCGCTCCTGGGCCTCGCCCTGCTCTGGCTGCTGGCCGCCCGCCGCTCCGTGGTCACCTGCCTCCTCCTCGCGGGGCTGGCGGGATCGGTCCTGATCTGACACGCAAGGCTGGGTAGTGCAACTTGCTGCGCTGCCTAGACGACCGCAGGTACCCGCGCTGCCTCGACCAGGGCCTGCATCACCCGGAGGTCCGCCCCCTGCTCCGGGTGCCACTGGACGCCGAGGACGAAGCCGGTGCCCTCGACCGCCTCGACGGTGCCGTCCTCGGCGAGTGCGCTGACCACCAGTCCTTCGCCGAGCCGGTCGACCGCCTGGTGGTGCGAGGTCGGGACCTCGACCGCCGGCTCGGGGAGCAGTGACGCGAGCAGGGTGCCGGCCAGCGGCCGGATCGGGTGGGAGCCGTAGTGGTTGCCGACGGGCAGGTGGCATTCGCCGTTCTCCAGGTGCTGCACCAGGGTGCCCCCGCAGACCACGTTGAGCAGTTGCATTCCCCGGCAGATGCCGAGCAGCGGCAGGCCGGAAGCCAGTGCGGCCCGCAGCAGGGCGGCCTCCCACAGGTCCCGCTCGGGTGCGGTGGCCCGGGTCTTCGGGTGCGGCAGGGCGCCGTACAGGGCCGGGTTGACGTCGGGGCCGCCGGAGATCACCAGGCCGTCCAGCCGGGCCAGCAGGCCGGGGGCGGTCTCGGGGGCGTCCGGCGGCAGCAGGACGGCGGTGCCACCGGCGCGCTGCACCAGCTGTGGGTACCGCTCGGGGAGCAGCACGGCCCGTTGGGCGTCCCAGGGCCCCCACGTCGCGTCGTTGACGTAGGTGCTGACTCCGATCAGAGGTCTGTTGGTCATGGCCCGGATTCTGCACGGTCGGAGCCCGTGCCGGTGGCCGATTCGCCGTCAGGTCGCCCGGTCGCCGGAGGTTCCGTCAGGTCCGCTGACCGACCGGTGGGCGACCGATGGGCGGGACCGGCAGCTTTCTTACCGGAATCTCATCGGAAAACGGCCGGAACAGGGGTCGAACTGATACCGCGTTTATCTTCGGGCGCCTAGATTCGGTGCCGTGAGCGAGCAGATTCCCGCCGGGTGGTACCCGGACCCGCAGGACACCACGACCGACCCCCGGCCGCAGCGCTGGTGGGACGGCCAGGGCTGGACGGCCAACACCCGGCCCGCCCCGGCGGACAGCCCCGAGGGGCCGAAGGTACTGGAGGGCGAGGTGCTGGAGAGCGGGACGGTCCGCTACCCCGAGCCGCCCGCGCAGGTGGCCGATGCCGCGCCCGCCCGCCGGAAGCTTCCCAAGCCGGTGCTGGCGGCGGTCGCCGTGGCCGCGCTGGCGGGCCTGCTGGTCGGTTCCGGCATCACCTACCTGGCGATGGACGGCAAGTCGGACCGGCGATCGGCGCAGAAGGTCCGCCCGGAGTTCCGGCCCGGCGGGGGCGGTGACAGTGCCGAAGGCGGCGACGGCACCGCCAAGCCGGAGGCCCCCGGCGGCAAGAGCCGGAACTCCGGCCTGGCGGTGGACGCGGTCAACCGGATCAGCCTGTCGATCCCGACCGGCTGGACCGGCGGCACCACCAAGGCGGGGTACGCCGGGCTGAGCGTCGGCTCGTACACCTGCGCCTCCGGCAGCGGCGACTGCTCGCTGGGCGGTGTGTCGACCGGTCAGCTCAAGGGGACCGACGTCAAGCAGGCCGCCGAGCAGGACATCACCACGGCGGCCGAGGACTCGTACGGCAAGATCAAGTCGCACGAGCAGCTGAAGTCCGAGCCGATCGCGATCGACGGCCGGGACGGCTGGCTGGTCCGCTGGAAGGTGGACGCGCCCGAGGGCAACGACGGCTACGTGCAGACCGTGGTCTTCCCGACCGCCGAAGGCAAGGCGCTGGCCTCGGTGCACCTGGGCTTCGACATCGACGACAAGGCTCCCCAGCTGACCCAGATGGACAAGATCGTGGAGAGCATCAAGGCGTTCACCGGCAAGCTCGGCGAGGGCGGCGGCACCCGCGCCTGACGTGCCGTCAGCGACGCGGCCCCTGCCCTCGGGCGGGGGCCGCGTCTTCTGTCAGCCGGTGGTGTTGCATCGGTTGATCTGCCCCTGCGGCCTGTTGAGTCACCGTCAGCGGCAGCACGCGACAACCGTCAGAGGAACGTCCGCCCCTCGCCCCGGTACGTCGGCACGGTGTCCACCACCCGGTCGCCCTGGATCAGGTGCAGCTCCGCGAAGCGCTCGCAGAGCTCGCCCGCCTTGGCGTGCCGGAACCAGACCCGGTCACCGATCCGCAGGTCGTCCGCCGCCGAGCCGAGCAGCGGAGTCTGCACCTCGCCCGCCCCCTCCTGCGGGTCGTACTTCAGCCCGGCCGGCAGGTAGGGCACCGGCGAGCGGTCGGGACCGGCTGCGCCCGAGGCGGGGTAGCCGCCACCGAGCACGGTGACCACGCCGAGCCCGGGCCGGCGGACCACCGGCTGGGCGAACAGTGCGGCCGGACGCCCTTGAAACGAACGGTAGTTGTCGAACAGCCGGGGCACGTACAGACCGGACCCGGCGGCCACCTCGGTCACCGCTCGCTCGGCCACCGTGCTCTCCACGCTGCCGGTGCCGCCGCCGTTCACGAACTCGAGGTCGGCCACCTCGCGCAGCCGCCGCACCACGGCGGCCCGCCGCACGGCCAGCTCCCGCCGGGCCCTGGTCTGCATGGTCTGGATCACCCGGGAGCGCACCGGGCGGCCCGCGATCAGGTCGCCGACGCCCGCGATGTGGCCCTCGTACGCCATCAGCCCGACCACCCGGAACCCCGGGCGCTGCTGCACCAGTTCGGCGAACGCGCCGAGCGCCTCGGGCGTCCGCGTCGGCGCCCGCCGGGCGCCGACCCGGATCCTGCCGCCGAGCAGCTGGAGTGAGGTGTCCAGCTCCAGGCAGACCCGGACCTCCTCGCTGCCGGTGCGGGCGGAGTCGATCAGGTCGAGCTGCGCGGGGTCGTCGAGCAGCACCGTGACGGTCGCGGCCAGCTTGGGGTCACCGGTCAGCTCGGCGAACCCGGACCGGTCGGCCGAGGGGTAGGCGAGCAGGATGTCCTCGAAGCCCTCCCTGGCCAGCCAGATCGACTCGGCCAGCGTGAAGCTCATCACCCCGGCGAAGCCGTCCATCGCCAGCACCCGCTCCAGCAGCGCCCGGCAGCGCACCGACTTGCTGGCCACCCGGACCGGCTTGCCGTTCGCCCGGCGGGCCAGGTCGGCCGCGTTGGCGTCGAAGGCGTCCAGGTCCACGACCGCCAGTGGCGCGTCGAGGTGCGCGGTGGCCCGGTCATAGCGGGCTCGGTCGGCGGCGAGGCCGGGAACGGCGTGGTTGACCATGGCCGCAGACTGCCACACGTCCGTACTGATGGGTAGGGGTGTCAGCCCGTCAGCTCGGCGGTCAGCGCCCCGGCGGCCGCCTCGGCCAGCTCCTGCACGGTGTCGATCCCGCTCTGCTGGTCCGCCGAGCCCTCGCTGAGCACCGCCACCAGCAGTTCCCGCCCGTCGTGGGTGACCCGGCCGATGCTGTTCACCACCCAGAGCCCGGTGGCCGAGCGCGGCAGCCAGCCGTTCTTCAACGTGTACGCGCCGTCCTGGTCGGCGGCCGAGACGCCCCAGTCCTGGTCGGTGGCGACCTGGCCCATCAGGCTCTGGAGGTACGCCTGCCGCTGGTCGTCAAGGGGCGAGTCGGAGCTGAACACCACCTGGAGCAACCGGAGTTGATCGGCGGCGGTGGTCTCGGTCAGTCCCCAGTGGCCGTCCGCCCCGGCCGTGGTGCCGGTCAGCCCGAAGGTCAGGTTCGCGGCATCGAGCCCGGCCGCCTCGCCGACCGCCGTGTAGAGCGTGTCGGCGGCGGTGTTGTCGCTCTGCTCGATCATCAGCGCCGCTGCTGCCCGCTCGGCGGTCGTCAACTCCCGCCCCGCCTGCTGCCGTTGCCAGAGCAGCGCGGCCAGGATGTCCGCCTTGACGATGCTCGCGGTGACGAACGAACCGGTCCCGTACGAGGCGCTCAGCCCGCTCTCGGTGTCCAGCACCGCGACGGACACCGCACCCTGTGCGGCCACCGCTGCGGCGGCGGCCCGGACGGCGGGGGCGGGGTCGGTCGGGGCCGTCGATGCGACTACGGGCCGGACGCTCGCCACGGGGGCCGAACGGCTCGGCGAGGCCTGGACGAGGTAGAGCGCCACCGCGGCCAGGGCGAGCACCAGGGCTGCCGCCAGGGTGCGTACGGGGCGTCGCTTGGGTGTCCGGTGAGTACCTGCCATGCGGTCGAGGTTCAGCGGCGCTGATGGGTCCGGGCTGAGCTGGTGGTGAGCACCGGCTGAGAATCCGCCCGCTCGGTTGGCATACGCTCACCGGGTGGACCAGAAGAACATCCCGAACCCCGGATTCGCCGACGACGACGGCACCGCCGACCCGCGCCTGAGCGCCGCCCTGGCCGCCTGGTCGGCCGACCGGACCGCCTCGGCCGCCGAGTCCGAGCTGCTGGCCGCGCTGACGGCCAGTCGGCTGATGGTCCCGATCGTGGCCCTGCTCGGCGAGGTGGAGACCGACGCCAACGGGCTCAGGCACGAGAAGACCAGCGACATGGCAGTCCCGCTGATCGAGGCCGCCGACGGACGCCGGGCACTGCCCGCCTTCACCTCACTGGAGAGCCTGGCCCGCTGGCAGGCCGACGCCCGTCCGGCACCGGTGGCCGGGCCGCAGGCCGCGATGGTCGCCTACTCCGAGCGGGCCGACACCCTGCTGATCGACCCGGCCGGGCCGGTGTCGTACGAACTCTCCGGCGCCCGGCTGCGGGCGCTCGCCGAGAACCGGCGCTACCTGCCGCCGGCCGAGGACCCGGAGGTGCAGGCGGCGGTCGCGGCGCTGGTCGCGGCCGAACCGGCCGTCCTGCGGTCCGAACTCCGTCCGGGCACCGAGACCGACGTGGTGCTCGCCCTCGCCCTCGCCGACGGCACCCCGGTCCAGGAGCTCGCTCAGCGTCTCGCCACGGCCCTGGCCGAGGACCCGCTGCTCCGAGTGCGGCTCAACCGGGGGTTGGACCTCGCACTGCTGCGCTGAACCTTTTTGCAGGTGCTCAGCGGTCTACTACCCAGGGGCTCGGGGAACTGCGAGGAGATCTGGCGCTTGGGTAACTGCGAAAGTGCCTGACCGCCTACGTATGGATCACCTTTTTTCGAGGTCGGCGTCGCAGTTCCCCGAGCCCCTGTCTTCCGGGCCGTGTGCCTCAGCTGTACACGGGCCCCGTGAACTTCTCGCCCGGGCCGGTGCCGGGGGCGTCCGGGACGAGGGAGCCCTCGCGGAAGGCGAGCTGCAGGGAGCGCAGGCCGTCCCGGAGCGGTGCGGCGTGGAAGCTGCTGATCTCGGGGGCTCCGGCGGTGACCAGGCCGGCCAGGGCGGTGATCAGCTTGCGGGCCTCGTCGAGGTCCTTGTCCTTCTCGCCGCCCTCGGCGAGCCCGCACTTGACGGCGGCCGCGCTCATCAGGTGCACCGCTACGGTGGTGATCACCTCGACCGCCGGGACCTCGGCGATGTCGCGGGTGAGGTCGTCGAAGCCGATCTCGTCGTTGGGGGTGCTGTCGCTCACGGGGGGCTCACTTCTCAGTGGAAACGGGTACACCTGGGAGCGTACAGAGGAGCGGACCGCCGTCCGGCCACCGGCCCGGGGCCCGGAATACCACCCTCGGCGGAAACGCTGTATGCTTCGAGACTGACCGGCCAGGAGACCGCAAGGTAGCCCGGCCAGCAAGTGGAGGCTCCACTCACAGGAGGCCCGAGAGGGCAACCGCGAAAGTCTCCCACCCGATCGTCCTCGCGGTCGACGGGTCCGGTCCGCGACACCTGAGCCGCAAGGTTCCAGCGAGTCGCCGAGCAGCGCACTTCGCGAGAAGGGTGCCGCCCCCCGGTTGTGGAGCCCCGCTTGTACCGAGCGGGGCTTTTTTCGTGTCGCGGTGCGTACGCCAGTGGGCAGCGCAGCACGAATGAAGCCCCGCCCAGTGGTCGAGTCCACTACGTGCGACCGCCTTCCGACGGCCGCATCGCAGAAGGTGCAACCAAGGAGGCCCCATCAGCACCGAGCCCCGCATCAACGACCGGATTCGCGTCCCCGAGGTGCGACTCGTCGGTCCCAGCGGCGAGCAGGTCGGCATTGTGCCGCTTGCCAAGGCGCTGGAGCTCGCGCAGGAGTACGACCTCGACCTGGTCGAGGTCGCGGCGACCGCCCGGCCGCCGGTGTGCAAGCTCATGGACTACGGCAAGTTCAAGTACGAGTCGGCCATGAAGGCCCGTGAGGCGCGCAAGAACCAGGCGCACACGGTCATCAAGGAGATGAAGCTCCGGCCGAAGATTGACCCGCACGACTATGACACCAAGAAGGGTCACGTCGTCCGGTTCCTCAAGCAGGGTGACAAGGTCAAGATCACGATCATGTTCCGCGGTCGTGAGCAGTCCCGCCCCGAGCTGGGCTTCCGACTGCTGCAGCGGCTGGCGAACGACGTCCAGGACCTGGGCTTCGTGGAGTCCTCGGCCAAGCAGGACGGCCGAAACATGATCATGGTTCTTGGTCCGCACAAGAAGAAGACCGAGGCGATGGCCGAGGCTCGTGCGATCGCCGACGCCCGCAAGGCGGAGCGTCAGGGTCGCACCGGTAGCTTGGACGACGTCCTGGACGACGCCGACGACGCCGCTCTCGAGGCCGAGAACGCGGCGCTCGAGGCGGAGGCGGACGACGACGACGACACCGATGAGGTGGACGTCGACGAGACCGCCGAGGTCGAGGCCGAGACCGAGACCGCCGAGGTCGAGAAGCCGGCCGAGACCACTCAGGACGCCTGAGCGGTTCGGTCAACGAGGTAGTGGGGCGTCCCGCCCCACCCACCAGATCCATCCAGTCCCCGCCCGCGCGGTAACGCGGGCCGTCGCCACCTGCTCGAGCACAAGCCGTCGACGCTGACCCGCAAGCTGGCCGGCACCGTCGTGGTTTCCCCCAATGACGTGAAGAAGATCAAGAAGCTTCTCGGCAAGTGATCGCCTCCTGCGGCCGATGGCCGCGGGACCCCGGCTGATCCTTTCCGACCCATTCGTTTACGGACCGCGTGAAGTAGTCCGTGGTCCAATCCAAGGAGTAATGAAGTGGCACGCGTCAAGCGGGCAGTAAACGCCCACAAGAAGCGCCGGGTCATCCTCGAGCGAGCGAAGGGTTACCGCGGCCAGCGGTCGCGCCTGTACCGCAAGGCCAAGGAGCAGGTCACCCACTCGCTCGTTTACAACTACAACGACCGCAAGAAGCGCAAGGGTGACTTCCGCCAGCTCTGGATCCAGCGCATCAACGCTGCGGCCCGTGCCAACGGCATCACGTACAACCGCTTCGTGCAGGGCCTGAAGATCGCGAACGTCGAGATCGACCGGAAGATGCTGGCCGAGCTGGCCGTCAACGACCCGGGCGCGTTCGCCACGCTCGTCGAGGTCGCCCAGAAGGCGCTGCCCGAGGACGTCAACGCCCCGCGCGTCGCCGCCTGAACCTGATCCTTCCGAGGATCGGCAGCACAGCTGACTCACCCAGACCCGCAGGTTCGCCTGCGGGTCTGCGTGCTTTAGGCCCTCCTGACACACCGTCACCGCGTCACCCCAGAGACGAGACCATGCAGAGCACCGAACCTCCCCTGCTCACCTCCCTGCGTTCGCCCCGGGTGATCGCCGCACGCAAGCTGGCCAAGCGCAACCAGCGGAGCAAGGAGCGGCGCTTCCTGGCCGAGGGCCCGCAGGCGGTGCGCGAGGCGGTCGCGTACGGGCGGCTGGCGGGCTCGGGGGAGCACGCGGTGGTGGAGATCTACCTCACCCTGGAGGCGGCCGAGCGGCACGCCGAGATCGTGGACGCGGCGCTGGCCGAGGGCCTGCCGGTGCTCACCGCGACCGACGAGGTGATCGGCGAGATCTGTGACACCGTCACCCCGCAGGGCATCGTGGCGCTCTGCCGCTTCCTGGACACCCCCTTCGAGCAGGTGCTCGGGATGAAGCCGCAGCTGGTCGCCGTACTGGCGCACGTGCGCGACCCCGGCAACGCGGGCACCGTGCTGCGGACCGCCGACGCCGCCGGGGCGGACGCGGTGATCCTCACCGACGCCTCGGTGGACCCGTACAACCCGAAGGCGGTGCGGGCCTCGGTGGGCAGCCTGTTCCACCTGCCGTTCGCGGTCGGCGTGCCGGTCGAGGAGGCGGTCGCCCGGCTGCGGGAGGCCGGCGTCCGGGTGCTGGCCGCCGACGGCGCGGGGGACCGGGACCTCGACCAGGAGCTGGACGAGGGCACCCTCGGCGCGCCCGGGGCCTGGGTCTTCGGCAACGAGGCCTGGGGCCTGCCGGAGCAGACCCGCGCACTCGCGGACGAGGTGGTGCGCGTGCCCATCCACGGACACGCCGAGAGCCTCAATCTCGCTACGGCCGCCGCCGTGTGCCTGTACGCCTCCGCGCGCGCCCAGCGGTCTCCCGGAGGGTGTCGCGCGAAGGGGTAGGGGCGCTAGGGTCGGACAGTGGGGGCACGTACACGGTGGGTAAGGCCCGGAGGGTCTAAGGGGAGGGCAACCCATGGTCGGCACCGAACTGGACTTGGACGACCTGCCGGACGGGCTGGTGGTCGCCGACGCGTCCGGTGCGGTGGTCCGTTTCAACCGGGCCGCCGCCCGGCTGACCGGCGTCCGGCCGGAGGCGGTGCTGGGCATGCCGCTGGAGCAGGCGCTGCCGCTGGAGGACCTGGACGGCCGCCGCTGGTGGCCGCTGACCGATCCGTACGGCGGCCTGCCGATCAGGACCGGGCAGCCCGAGCGGAATCTGTTACTGCCCGGCAGCCGGGAGGTGCTGGTCTCCGCCCGGTACGTCCGGGAGCAGCCGCGCGGCCCGGTCCGGCAGGTGGTGGTGGCGCTGCGCGGCACCGAGGCGCGCCGGCGGACCGAACGCAGTCACGCCGAACTGATCGCCACCGTGGCCCACGAGCTGCGCTCCCCGCTGACCAGTGTGAAGGGCTTCACCAAGACGCTGCTGGCCAAGTGGGAGCGGTTCACCGACGGCCAGAAGCGGGTGATGCTGGAGACCGTGGACGCGGACGCCGACCGGGTCACCCGCCTGATCGCCGAGCTGCTGGACATCTCCCGGATCGATGCCGGCCGGCTGGAGCTGTACAAGCAGGTGGTGGACCTGCCGGCCGCGGTCCGACGGCACGTGGACGGCAAGCTGGCGGCGGGCATCGCGGCCGACCGCTTCGACATCCGGATCGAGCAGCCGCTCACCCAGCTCTGGGCCGACCCGGACAAACTCGACCAGGTGCTGGCCAACCTGCTGGAAAATGCCGTGCGGCACGGTGAGGGAACTGTCACGATCGAGGTGGCGCCCGCCAAGGAAGTGGTCGAGAGCGCCGGTCGGGAACGAGTCCTGGAAGGGACGGCGGTGACGGTGAGCGACGAGGGCAGCGGGATTCCGGAGGAATCCATGCCGCGCGTCTTCACCCGCTTCTGGCGCGGCTCCAAGCGCGGCGGCACCGGCCTCGGCCTCTACATCGTCAAGGGCATCGTGGAGGCCCACGGCGGCACCATCCGGATCAGCCGGGCGCCCTCCGGCGGCGCCTGCTTCCGATTTATCCTGCCCGCCGGAGTGCCCGACTTCATGTTGTAGAAGTCCTGGCCCGGCGGGCGGTTCGCAGGCTGCGACTACACTCGACCTTTGCGTTGTGTGACGCCCTGCGCGGCTGTGCCGCGGACACCCTTCCCAAGACACGGGAGCGGCTGCCCGTGCCCCGGCCACGCAGTGCGTAGCGCAAGGGCCAGGCACCCCTTCACGAGCAGGAGCACGGGAAAGATAGCGATGTCGGCACCCAATAAGTCCTACGACCCGGTAGAGGTCGAGGCACTCAAGCCCGAAGAGGTCGAGCGAGCCAGGGACGAGGCCCTCGCGGCCTTCGCCGCGGCCGGCACCCTCGAGGAGCTCAAGCAGGCCAAGGTAGCGCACACCGGCGACCGTTCGGCCCTGTCGCTCGCCAACCGCGAGATCGGCGCGCTGCCCCCGCAGGCCAAGGCGGCGGCCGGCAAGCTGATCGGCCAGGCCCGCGGCGCGGTGAACCAGGCGCTGGCGAAGCGTCAGGTCGAGCTGGAGGCGGAGCGGGACGCCCGCGTGCTGGTCGAGGAGGCGGTGGACGTCACGCTGCCGTACGACCGCACCCCGCGCGGCGCCCGGCACCCGCTCACCACGCTGGCCGAGCGGATCGAGGACACCTTCGTCGCGATGGGCTACGAGGTCGCCTCGGGCCCCGAGGTCGAGGCCGAGTGGCTCAACTTCGACGCGCTCAACCTGCACGAGGACCACCCGGCCCGGTCGATGCAGGACACCTTCTTCGTCCAGGCCCCGGACGGCTCCGCCGACTCCGGTGTGGTGCTGCGCACCCAGACCTCCCCGGTGCAGATCCGCACCATGCTCGACCGCGAGCCGCCGCTGTACGCGGTGAGCCCCGGCCGGGTCTACCGGACGGACGAGCTGGACGCCACCCACACCCCGGTGTTCCGCCAGGTCGAGGCCATCGCGGTGGACGAGGGCATCACCTTCGCCGACCTCAAGGGCACCATCGAGCTGCTGGTCGAGAAGCTGATCGGCGGCGGCCTGGAGCTGCGCTGGCGGCCCTCGTACTTCCCGTTCACCGAGCCGAGTGCCGAGATCGACCTGCAGTGCTTCGTCTGCCGGGGCGAGAGCGTCGGCAACCCGGACCGCCCCTGCCGGACCTGCTCCTCCGAGGGCTGGATCGAGCTCGGCGGCTGCGGCGTGGTCAACCCGCGCGTGCTGGTCGCCTGCGGGGTGGACCCGCAGGTCTACAGCGGCTTCGCGTTCGGCCTCGGCCTGGAGCGCATTCTGATGAACCGCCACAACGTCGCCGACATGCGCGACATGGTCGAGGGTGACGTCCGCTTCACCCTCCCGTTCGGGATGGAGATCTGATGCGCGTCCCGCTTTCCTGGCTGCGCGAGTACGTCGACCTTCCGGCGGGTGAGAGCGGCCGCGACGTCGCCGCCCGCCTGGTCCGCGCCGGTCTCGAGGTGGAGACCGTCGAGCAGCTCGGCGCCGACCTCAAGGGCCCGCTGGTGGTCGGTCAGGTGCTCTCGATCGAGGAGCTGGCCGGCTTCAAGAAGCCGATCCGGCACTGCTTCGTGAACGTCGGCGACGCCAACGGCACCGGCGAGCCGCAGGAGATCGTCTGCGGCGCGACCAACTTCGCCGTCGGCGACAAGGTGGTCGTGGTGCTCCCGGGCGCCGTGCTGCCCGGCCCGTTCCCGATCGCCGCCCGGCAGACCTACGGCCACACCTCGGCCGGCATGATCTGCTCCGCCCGCGAGCTGGGCATGGGCGACGACCACAACGGCATCATCGTGCTCCCGCCGGAGTACGAGCCCGGCACCGACGCGATCGAGCTGCTCCAGCTGGTCGACGAGGTGCTGGACATCGCGGTCACCCCCGACCGTGGCTACTGCCTCTCGATGCGCGGGGTGGCCCGTGAGGCCGCCGCCGCGTACGGGCTGCCGCTGGCCGACCCGGCGCTGCTCGACGTGCCGCCGGCCAACTCCTACGGCTACCTGGTCAAGGTGGCCGACCCGGCCGGCTGCGACCGCTTCGTGGCCCGCACCGTCACCGGGGTGGACCCGGCCGCGCAGTCGCCGCTCTGGCTGCAGCGCCGGCTGCAGAAGTCGGGCATCCGCCCGATCTCGCTGACCGTCGACATCACCAACTACGTGATGCTGGAGGTCGGTCAGCCGCTGCACGCGTACGACCGCAGCCGGGTGGACGGGCCGATCCAGGTCCGCCGCGCGGCCGAGGGGGAGACCCTCACCACGCTGGACGGCGTCAAGCGGAAGCTCTCCGCCGAGGACCTGCTGATCTGCGACAACTCCGGCCCGATCGGGCTGGCAGGTGTGATGGGCGGCGCCTCGACCGAGATCGTCGACCCGGTGACGGACCCGGAGACCGGTGTCACCACCGGATCGACCGAGATCATCATCGAGGCGGCGCACTTCGAGCCGGTCACCATCGCCCGCGCGGCGAAGCGGCACAAGCTGCCCTCCGAGGCGTCCAAGCGCTTCGAGCGCGGCGTCGACCCGGAGGCCGCCCGGGCCGCCGCGCMGCGCGCGGTGGACCTGCTGGTGCTGATCGCCGGCGGCACCGCCGAGGCGGGCGTCACCGACATCGCGGCGCCGCACCCGGTGCGCACCATCGCGATCCACGCGGACCTGCCGGACCGGGTCGCGGGCACCGAGTACGGCCGCGAGACCGTCACCCGGCGGCTGCAGGAGATCGGTGCCACCGTCGCGGGAGCCGACATCCTCGAGGTCACCCCGCCGAGCTGGCGGCCCGACCTGACCGACCCGTACGACCTGGCGGAGGAGGTCATCCGGCTGGAGGGGTACGACAACGTCCCCGCCCGGATGCCGATGGTGCCGCCGGGCCGGGGTCTGACGGAGGCTCAGCGCTTCCACCGCAGGACCGGCGTGGTGCTGGCCGGTGCGGGCTTCGTCGAGGTGAACAACTACCCGTTCATCGGCGAGGCGGCGCTGGACGCGCTCGGCCTGGACGCGGGCGACGCCCGCCGACGGACCGTCAAGCTGGTCAACCCGCTGAACGACGAGGAGCCCTCGCTCCGTACCTCGCTGCTGCCGGGCCTGCTCGGTGCGCTGCGACGGAACATCGGCCGGGGCAACACCGATCTGGCGATCTTCGAAATGGGCACGGTCTTCCTGCCCAAGCCGGAGCTGTCCGTGGCTCCGCGACTGCCCGTCGACCGCCGTCCGAGTGCGGAGCAGCTGGCCGAGCTGGACGCGGCGCTGCCGCACCAGCCGCGCCGGGTGGCCGTCGCGCTGGCCGGCGAGCGGCTGCCGTCCGGCTGGTGGGGCAAGGGCGCCGGCGCCTCCTGGGCGGACGCCGTCGAGGCGGCCCGTACGGTGGCCCGCGCCGCCGGGGTCGAACTGACGGTCCGCCAGGCGCAGTACGCGCCGTGGCACCCGGGCCGGTGCGCCGAGCTCTCGGTGGCCGGCACCGTGGTCGGCCACGCCGGTGAGCTGCACCCCCGCGTCATCAAGGCGCTGCACCTGCCGGAGCGCACCTGCGCGATGGAGGTCGACCTGGACCTGCTGGGCGCCGACCTGTCCGGCCGGGTCTCCGGCCCGCCGGTCTCCGGCTACCCGGTGGCCACCCAGGACGTGGCGCTGATCGTCGACACCGCCGTCCCCGCCGCCGAGGTGGAGACCGCGCTGCGCGACGGGGCGGGCGAACTGCTGGAGTCCCTCCGGCTGTTCGACGTCTTCACCGGCGAGCAGGCGGGCGAGGGCAAGAAGTCGCTGGCGTACACGCTGCGGTTCCGGGCCATGGACCGGACGCTGACGGCGGACGAGGCCACGGCCGCCCGCGAGTCGGCGGTGGCGGTCGCCGCGTCCCGTACGGGTGCGGTGCTGCGCGGCGCCTGACGGTCGTATCTGCAGGTCAGCAGGGCCCTGTCCCCGGTTCGCCGGGGGCGGGGCCCTGTGTTGTTTCTGGATCAACTGCCGGATTTTTGGTGCAAGTTGTGGTCTGGCTCTTGCGGTCGGGGTGGTGTGTCCGCTTCAATCATCGCCAGTTAGGAAAGTTTCCTAACACACTTCGGCCCCACGGAGCGCCCCCCATGTATGCGCTGAACCGTCGTACCGCCATCACCGGCCTGCTGGCCGCCACCGTCTCGCTGACCCTGCTCGGCGGCACCTCCCAGGCCGCCGCCGTCGGTCTGGACGACCCCGCGAAGAAGGAGATCGCGATGAAGCTGGTCTCCAGCGCGGAGAACTCCTCGCTGGACTGGAAGTCCCAGTACAAGTACATCGAGGACATCGGCGACGGCCGTGGCTACACCGCCGGCATCATCGGCTTCTGTTCCGGCACCGGCGACATGCTCGACCTGGTCGAGTACTACACCGAGGTCAAGCCCGGCAACATCCTGGCCAAGTACCTGCCCGCGCTGCGCAAGGTGGACGGCACCGAATCGCACGCCGGCCTCGGCTCCGCCTTCGAGCGCGACTGGGCCACGGCCGCCAAGGACTCGACCTTCCAGCAGGCCCAGAACCACGAGCGCGACCGGGTCTACTTCAACCCGGCGGTCAAGCAGGGCAAGGCCGACGGCCTGCGCGCGCTGGGCCAGTTCGCGTACTACGACGCCATCGTGATGCACGGCAACGGCGGCGACTCCACCAGCTTCGGCTCGATCCGCAAGCGCGCCCTGGCCAAGGCCAAGACCCCGGCCCAGGGCGGCGACGAGACCACCTACCTGAACGCCTTCCTGGACGCCCGGAAGTGGGCCATGCAGCAGGAGGAGGCGCACAGCGACACGAGCAGGGTGGACACCGCCCAGCGGGTCTTCCTGAAGGCGAAGAACTTCGACCTCAACCCGCCGCTCAAGTGGAAGGTCTACGGCGACAGTTTCAGCATCAACAGCTGACGGATAACGTTTGGAAATCCGGCCGGGAGCTGTGGTCCGATGTCCGCTGCGATCCCGCCACCCGGCGGGCACCACAGACTGGACACCTCCGATCATGCACTCCGACGGCACCACCACCGCGCAGCCACCCCAGTGGCAGGGCCCGCCACCCGCCCTGACGGCGTATCGGTCGCCGCGCGGCCTCGCGGTGGCGGCCTCGGTCCTCGTCGGGGTGGTGGCGCTCGCCGACCTGCTGGACGCCGCGATGGCCTTCGTGGTCCGCGGTGACTACCAGCGGCTCGTCGACGAGCCGGGGCTGTCCGAGGACGTCGCGGTCAACAACGCGGTGGTGTGGGCGGGAACGTCCATGCTGGAGGTCGTGGCGCTGGTGGCCGCCGGCGTGGTCTTCGCCTGCTGGTTCGTCCGGATCCGGAAGAACGCCGAGCTGCTGGCCCCGCAGGCCCCGCACCGTCGGGGTGCGGGCTGGGTGGTCTGGGGCTGGATCGTCCCGGTGGTCTCGTTCTGGTTCCCGTTCCAGATCGCCCGGGACTGCTGGCGGGCGAGCGCACCGAAGGGTGATCCGTGGGGCTCGGAGCTGGTGCTGCGCCTCTGGTGGGCGGCGTGGCTGCTGTCGCTGGCCGTCGGCCAGGCCGCCCAGCGGCTCCTCGGCGCTGCGGAGACGCCGGAGGCGTACGTCACCGGCTTCGGGGTGACCGTGGTGGCCGACCTGGTGGACGTGGTCGCGGCGGTGCCGGCGATCCTGGTGCTGCGCCGGCTGACGGCGCTTCAGGACGCCACGGCGGTCCGGGCCGCAGCGGAGTACCGACCGGCGGCCTCCTGGCAGTGGCAGGCCTGACGGGCGATCGATCGGGGGCGTGGGCTAGTGGGAGCTCAGGGCCGACTTCTCGGCGCTGTCCACGGTGAGGTTGTAGTAGTACTTCACCTGCACCCAGGCGCGCACGTAGGTGCAGCGGTACGCGGTGCGCGGCGGCAGCCAGGTGGCCGGGTCCTGGTCGCTCTTGCTCTGGTTGCTGTTGTCGGTCACCGCGATCAGCTGAGGCCGGGTCAGGTCGTTGGCGAAGGCCTGCCGCTGGGCGGTGGTCCAGGCCCAGGCGCCGGAGCGCCAGGCCTCGGCGAGCGGGATCATGTGGTCGATGTCGATGTCGCTCGAGGCGGTCTCGGTGATGCCGTCGTACTGGCTGTACCAGGAGCCGGAGGTGGCGGCACAGGTGGAGCTGGTGACCACGTTGACGCCGTCCCGCTTGAGCACCGTCTCGCGGGTGTCGCAGGAGCCGGAGACGGTGCTCCAGTGCGGGAAGAGCGCGCGGTCGTAGGTCGAGGCGTGCGAGTCGGCGGCGACGGTCAGCGAGGCCAGGTAGGTCCGGGCGGTGGCGGCCGACACCGGCGTCGGCAGGGCGGCCTGGGCGGGGGCGGCGATGCCGAACAGGGTGGCCGAGGCCAGGATGGCGGCACCGGCCGCAGCGGCGGCGCGACGAACTCGGGACATGGCGAACTCCAGTACTCGACAGGGGAGTTGGACCACCCGGGGGAGTCGGGTGGATGCGCTCCGCCATCATGGGGGGCCACTGGTTTACGCGGGTAGACCCGGGAGGTAAATTTCTGACGGTGACTCTTCACCGAAGCTGCCTGCGGATGCGGTCGGCGGGGGCAGCAGTGATCCTTGGAGGATCCGATCGCTGCACAGGAAGGACCGAGCCGTGTTCGACAAGCTGAAGAGCATGATGAAGGGCCACGAGGACACCGTGCGGACGGGAGTCGACAAGGCGGGAGACGCGGTCGACGAGAAGACCGGCGGCAAGTACAGCGGCCAGGTCGACACCGCCCAGCAGAAGCTCAACGAACAGCTCGGCAGCCAGGAGCCGCCCGCACCGCAGTAAGGCGCGCACGACAGGGCCCCGTACCGAYCATCCGGGAGAGCAGCGGGGGAGCGGCGTACAGCTGCTCCTTGTACTCGTCGTACATCGAGTCGGCGATCGACAGGATGGTGTCCAGGCCGATCAGGTCGCAGAGGCGGAGCGGGCCCATCGGGTGGGCGCAGCCGGCCTCCATGCCCTTGTCGATGTCGGAGGCGGTGGCGACGCCCGACTCGAACATCCGGACGGCCGAGAGCAGGTACGGCACCAGCAGGGCGTTGACCACGAAGCCGGCCCGGTCGCGGGCCCGGATCGGCTCCTTGCCGAGCACCTGGACGGCGAAGTTCTCGGTCCTCGCGGTGGTCTCGGCGGAGGTGGTGAGGGTCGGGATGACCTCGACCAGGCGCTGGACCGGGGCGGGGTTGAAGAAGTGCAGGCCGATCACCTGCTCCGGGCGGGAGGTGGCGGCGGCCAGCTTCACGATCGGGATCGAGGAGGTGTTGGAGGCCAGGATGGCGTCCCGGCGCTCGATCACCTGGTCCAGGGTCTGGAAGATCTTGTTCTTGATCTCCTCCTGCTCCGCCACCGCCTCGACCACCAGGTCGCGGTCGGCGAAGTCGCCCAGGTCGGTGGTGAAGGCGATCCGGGAGAGGGTCTCGGCGCGCTGCTCCTCCGTCAGCTTTCCGCGCTGGACGGCGGTGGCGAGCGAGTTGCCGAGCCGGGTCCGGCCGAGCTCCAGGGCCTCTCCACTGGCCTCCGAGACCAGCACGTCCAGGCCCGAGCGGGCGAAGACCTCAGCGATGCCCGACCCCATGAGGCCGCAGCCGACTACTCCGACGCGCGCGATGTCACTCACTCAGTTGCCCTCTTCACGGTGGAGCTGGGGGTGCCCAGCATGCGTTACGACGGAGGCGCGCCGGTGTCGTGGCCGTACGTGCCGCCCGGACGACGGTACTACCCGGCTACCGGCGAGTTCATCTCCGGTCCGGGATGTGATCTTCGTCGGGTGCCGCGAGTACGAATGCTGAGCCGATCGGATGACAAGCGGCCCGGTCGGGCCCGTGATCCAACTCGGGCGGCCGGAAGGCCCGAAGAATACGGAGCAGTCGAGGAGGGAGTACGCACGCATGCCTACGGGATCACTCGCAGGACAGGTCGCGCTGGTCACCGGAGCGGGCCGCGGGATCGGGCGGGAGATCGCCATCGGGCTGGCCGCCGAGGGGATGGCGGTGGGGCTGGTCGGCCGCAACCACGGGACGCTGGTGGAGACTCTCCGGCAGTGCGTACGGCACGGCGCGCGCGGGGTCGCCGTGACGGCGGACGTGACCAGGCCGGGAGCTGTCCGGGAGGCTGTCCGGGCGGTCGAGCGCGACCTCGGGCCGGTCGACCTGCTGGTCAACAACGCCGGTCAGGTGGACCGGGAGGAGGTGCCGGTCTGGGAGACCGACCCGTCCCAGTGGTGGCAGGTGGTGGAGACCAACCTGCGCGGCCCGTACAACCTGCTGCGCAGTGTGCTGCCGGGGATGGTCGAGCGCGGCCGGGGCCGGGTGGTGAACCTCAACTCCGGGTTCGCGCTGCGGCCGGACGGGCACTACACCGCGTACGCCACCTCCAAGGGCGCGCTGCTCCAGCTCTCCGACAACATCGCCGACTCGCTGGCCGAGCACCACGTGGTGGTGCTCGACATCAGCCCGGGCGCGGTGCAGACCGATATGACGGCCGGCATGCCGATGTTCCAGGACATGAAGGCCTGGGGGAGCATCCCGTACATGGTGGCGGTCATGGTGGACGCGGCCCGGGGGCGGTTCGACGCGCTGCACGGCCGGTTCATCCACGCGGGCCGGGACAACCTGGAGCAGCTGGTGGGCCGGGCCGAGGAGATCCGCGAGGCGGATGCCAGGACGCTGCGGCTGCGGCCGTACGGCGAGGACGACCCGATGGGCTGAGAGAGCCGTTTTCGTCCTATTGACGATAAAGGGATCGAGCCCTTATCGTCATGGGGACGATTAAAGCTGTCCAGAGGGGGACCCCATGGCCGACATCACCAGGCGCTTCGGCTTCCGGCATCTACGGGCCGCGCCGACCTCGCACGTACGGCACCTGCGCCGGGGGCAGCTCGCCCACGACGGCACCGGGCTGGCGTTCTGGTTCCGGCCGCGCACCGCCGCGATCTCCGAAGTACCGGCCGACGACCGCGAGTTGGCGATGCTGTTCCACGCCAGCACGGCGGACTTCCAGGACCTCACCGTCCAGGCCGCCGTGACCTACCGGATCGTGGACGCCGCGGTGGCCGCGACCCGGGTGGACTTCGGCATCGACCCCGACACCGGACACTGGCGGGCCGAGCCGCTCGACCAGCTCGGCACGCTGCTGACCGACATAGCCCAGCAGTACGCCCTGGAGCTGATCGCCCGTACCTCGCTCGCCGAGGCGCTGGCCGACGGCATCACCGCGCTGCGGAACCGGATCAGTGAGGGCCTGGCGGACGAGCAGCGCCTGTCCGAGACCGGGCTCTCGGTGGTGGCGGTGCGGATCACCGCGTTGCGGCCCGAGGCCGAGATGGAGCGCGCACTGCGCACCCCGACCCGGGAGCAGGTCCAGCAGAACGCCGACGCGGCCACCTACGAGCGGCGGGCGGTGGCGGTCGAGCGGGAGCGCGCGATCGCCGAGAACGAGCTCGCCAGCCAGATCGAACTCGCCCGTCGGGAAGAGCAGTTGGTCGAGCAGCAGGGCGCGAACGCCCGTCGGCTGGCCGAGCAGAACGCGGCCGCCGACGGCATCAGGGCCGAGGCCGAGGCGGTCCGCCGGACCCGGCTCGCCGCCGCGGAGGCGGAGGCCGCCCGGATCCTGGCCAGTGCGCAGGCCGACTCCGACCGGGACCTCGGCGCCGCAAAGGCCGAGGCCGAGGCCGCCTGGCTGACGGCGCATCAGCAGGCAGGACCGGAGGTGCTGCGGGCACTGGCGCTGATCAGGCTGGCCGAGCACCTGCCGAACATTGACAGCATCACGCTCACCCCCGACGTGCTGACCGGCCTGCTGACCAGGCTCGGCGCCGACCGGTGAGCCTGGCACCCCGGGTGGTGCTGGTGCACCGCCGCACCGAGTACGAGGAGTTGCTCGCCCGGCACGGCTCGCGCGGGCAGGCGTCGTTCTTCACCGGCTCGCGCGGCCGCTCGCTGGCGGAGGTGGAGGAGCGCCACCACCGTTCGCTGGCGGCGCTCGCCGAGGTGGCCGGCGCGGTACCGCTGGACTGGCGGCGCAGCCGGGTGGAGCGCGCCGACCTGGACCGATTCCTCTTCGGCCCCGAGGACCTGGTGGTCGTGGTCGGTCAGGACGGGCTGGTGGCCAACGCCGCCAAGTACCTCTCCGGCCAGCCGGTGATCGGCATCGACACCGAGCCGGGCCGCAACCCCGGCGTGCTGGTCCGGCACCGGCCTGACCAGACCGGACGGCTGCTGCGGGCCGCCGTCGGTCCGGACGGCGAACGGCAGTTGGAGGAGCGCACCATGGTGGAGGCGGTCGCCGACGACACCCAGCGGCTGCTCGCCCTGAACGAGATCTACCTCGGTCAGAGCGGCCACCAGACCTCCCGCTACCGGCTCGCCGCCGGGGACGGGCCGGAGGAGGCACAGGCCTCCTCGGGTGTGCTGGTCGGCACCGGGACGGGGGCGACGGGGTGGTGCCGCTCGGCCGCGCTGGAGCGGGGCAGCGCGCTGCCGCTGCCCGGGCCGACCGCCGCCGCGGTGGCCTGGTTCGTCCGGGAGGCCTGGCCCTCGCCCGCCACCGGCACCGAGCAGGTGCAGGGCCTGCTGGCACTCGGCGAGGGGCTGACCCTGACGGTCGAGTCGGACCGGCTGATCGCCTTCGGGGACGGCGTGGAGTCGGACGCGCTGCAGCTGAGCTGGGGTCAGACCGTCCGGGTGGGGGTGGCGGCGCAGCGGCTGCGGCTGTTCGCCTGACGGCTGCTCACTCTCGGGAGGGAGGCCGTTCACGCCGGTGGGGGAGGGCGGGGCGGTGCTCCGAGCGGCAGAGTTCTCGGTGTCGGGAGGGGCCCGGCGCGGGGAACGGGAGGTAGTCATGGGTGCTGTTCGGATGCTGCGGATTGCTGCTGCCGGGGTGCTGGCCGGTGCGATGGTGATCGGTGCGGCGCCCACTGCCTCGGCCTCGGTCGTGGCTGGTACGGACACCTGGCAGGGTGGGCTGGACAGCCTGGTCGCCGCCGGCGCCACCTCCGCTATCGCCGAACTCCGCCAGGACGGGCGCACGGTGTGGCGTGGCGGCGCGGGGGTGAGCGAGCTGGGCAGCGGGCGGCCGGTGGCCGAGCAGGGGCGGTTCCGGATCGGCAGCGTGACCAAGCCCTTCGTCGCCACCACCGTGCTCCAACTGGTCGGCGAGGGACGGCTCGCACTCACCGACACGGTGGAGCAGCACCTGCCCGGACTGCTGCCCGGCGGCGCTGGGGTGACGGTCCGCCAACTGCTCAACCACACCAGCGGGCTGGCCGACTTCACCAAGCACCCCGACCTGGCCTTCACCGACGAGGAGTCGATCCGCCGCTGGGTGGCCGAGGGCCGCTGGGACGGCTACCAGCCGCGCGAGTTGGCCGCCCTGGCCGCCGCGATGCCCGTACATTTCCAGCCCGGTGAGCGCTGGGAGTACTCCAACACCAACTACGTGATCGCCTCGATGCTCGTGGAGCAGGTCACCGGCCACCGCTGGGAGCAGGAGGTCCGGGACCGGATCGTCCGCCCGCTCGGGCTGCGGCACACCGACTTCCCCCGGGACTCCGCCCGGATCCCCGGCCCGCACGCGCACGCCTACTTCGACCTGCCGGAAGGCCCGGCCGACGTCACCGAGTTCAACCCCTCCGCCGTCGGCGCCGCCGGGTCCGGGCTCTCCACCACCGCCGACCTGGACCGCTTCCAGTCCGCCCTGCTCGGCGGCGAACTCCTGCACCCCGCCGAGCAGGCCGAGCTGCTGCGCACCGAGACGGTCCGCCCCGGCGTCGGCTACGGGCTCGGCCTGCAGCGGATGGACTCCCCGTGCGGGCCGCTCTGGGGCCACACCGGCAGCACCAAGGGCTTCCAGACCGCGATGGTCGGCACGGCGGACGGCCGCCGCCAGATCAGCGTCTCGTACGTCCCGTACGACCACACCAAGGGCGCGGTCCAGCAGCAGGCCCTGATGGGGCTACTGGTCGGCTCCCTCTGTGCCTAGACCGACCGGCGGTTGGGCCGGGCCGGGGCCGAGGGTGGTGGTGCCCGGGGCGGCGCGGTGGCCGAGGCCGGTGCGGTAGACGTCGAGGGCGAGGTCGGTCCGGCCGGTGCGGCGGTAGAGGTCGCCGAGCAGGCGGCAGAGGTCGGCCAGATCGCCTGCTGCGCCGGTCTGTTCGAGCAGCGAGAGGGCGCGGACGTAGTGCTCCTCGGCATCCTCCGGGGTGCCCTGCTCCTCGGCGATCAGGCCGAGCAGGCGGTGCGCCCCGGCGGCGTGCACGGCGCCCCGGTGCGGGCCGAGGCGGTCGAGCAGGGCGTGCAGCAGCTGGCCCGCCTCCTGGTGGCGGCCCCGGCGGCGGAGCACGTCGGCGAGCTCCACGTCCACCTGGTGGGTGAAGAGTTCGGCCTGCTGGACGGTCAGCATCTGGCGGGCGGTGCGCAGTTCGTGCTCGGCCAGGTCCAACTGGCCTGCCTGGGCGTGCACATAGCCGCGCATCCAGTGGCACTTGGCCAGGTCGGAGCTGAGTCTGAGCCGCTGGTAGAGCTGTTGGGCGCGGGCGAGCGAGGCGTCCGCCTCGGTGATCCGGCCGGCCGCGATCAGGGTGCGGGCGACGCTCCGGTGCAGCCCGGCGACCAGCGCCGGGTCGGTGGCGGTGGGAGCCAGCGCGAGGGCCAGCTCGGCGGCCTGGGCGGCGCGGGTGTGCGCGCCCATGTCCATGTACGGGCCGATCACGGCGGCGTAGAGCAGCAGCAGGGCGTCCGGGTCGGGCAGCCCGGTGGCGTTCAGCTGGTCGATCGCGGTCTCCAGCAGGTAACAGGAGTACCGGAGTTCGCCGGAGAGCAGATACGCCACGGCGCGGCCCCTGACGGCGGCGGCGCGCTGTGGCAGCGGCTGGTCGGCGAGCAGCTGTTCGGCCGCCTCGAAGTGCTCCCTGGCCTGCTCCAGCCGCCCGCTCTCCAGCGCGCACTCGCCGAGCCCGAGCAGGGCGGCGGAGCGGACGGCGGCCACCTCCTCGCGCTCGGCCCGCTCCAGCACGGCGGCGAAGCCCTCGGCCGCCGGGCCAGGGCGGCCGGCCGCGAGCAGGGCCTGGGCCTCGGTGAGGGCGAGCCGCAGTTCGGTGGCCAGCTGGGCAGGACGGCCGGTGGCCAGCTCGTCCTGGGTGACGCCGAGTCGCTCGGCGAGGTAGCGCAGGGCGGTCTCGGAGGGACGGACCCGGCCGGCCTCCAGGGTGGAGACGTACGCGGCGGTGTACCCGTCGCCGGCCAGTGCCCGCTGGGTCAACCCGCGTTCCCGGCGCAGCTGTTGCAGTCGCTGCCCGATGGCTGCGGCGTCGGTCCGGACCGTCATGCCCATGTCCTCCCAGGTCATCAGCCGGTGGTGTCCGCCAGTGCGGTCCGCCCCATTGTCGGGGCCCCGGTGGGTGGCCTACATTAACTCACCACTTAAGTCTGATTAACCGTCAACTTACCTCCCCGGGAGGACCCTCGTGCACCGCAGCAGAATCAGCACCCTCGCCCTGGCCGGCGCGCTCGCCCTGGCCGCGCTCGGCAGCACACCCGTCGCAGCCGCCCCCGCTCCGGTGACCCGTCCAGGCCACCAGGTCGAGAGCTTCGCCGAGGACGGCACCATCTCGCGGGCCGAGGCCCCGGCGGCCTCCCCGTTCACCGCCCCGCCTGCGCTCTCGGCAGCGGCCGGAGTGACCGGGGACGGCACTGTGACCCCGATCGTGCAGAGCGGCGCCACCGCCGCCAAGCTCGACATCGTGATGATCGGGGACGGCTACACCGCCGACCAGCAGGCGAAGTTCCTGACCGACGCCACCGCGAAGTGGCAGCAGATCTCGGCCGTCGAGCCGTACAAGACCTACCGCGGCCTGTTCAACGTCTGGGCGGTGGAGGCGGTTTCGGCTGAGTCCGGGGTGAGCGGCGACCCGGACAAGGCCACCAAGCGGCAGACCGCGCTCGGCTCGTACTTCTGGTGCGACGACGTCGAGCGGCTGCTCTGCGTGGACACCGACGCGGTGGAGCGGTACGCCGCCAAGGCGCCGCAGGCCGACCTGGTGGTCGTGGTGGCCAACAGTGCCAAGTACGGCGGCGCGGGCTACAACGACGTGGTCTCCTCGCTCGGTTACTCCGGCATCGCCACCGTGGCGGGCGGCAACGCCCAGTCCGGACAGATAGCCGTGCACGAGACCGGCCACTCGCTCGGCCTGCTCGCCGACGAGTACTTCTACGAGGGCCAGGGGAGCTACCAGGGCAAGGAGCCGACCGAGGCCAACATCTCGAAGCAGACGGCCGCCCAACTGCGCCGCAGCCACACCAAGTGGTACCGCTGGCTCGGCCAGACCTCGCCGGACGGCGGCACCGTGGGCGCCTACCTCGGCGGCGGCTACTACCCGCAGGGGCTGTACCGGCCGACCGACAACTCGATCATGCGGTCGCTCGGCCGGGAGTTCAACCTCCCCGGCCGGGAGGCGATGATCGCCGGGTTCTACCGCTACGCCAGCACGCTGGCCAGCGCCACCCCCGCCTCGGCGCAGCTCACCGCCGCCGACCGGCTGAGCGTCGAACTACCGGTGTCGGGCACCCAGTTGCGGTGGTACCTGGACGGCCGCGAGCTGACCGCACTGCGCGACCGCACCGAACTCGCCCTCACCGAGCTCAAGCTGACCGGCCCGAAGAGTCGCCCGCACCAGCTCACCGCCGTGGCCAGCGACCTGACCACCGCCGTCCGCGACCCCGAACTGCGGGCGGGCCTCACCGACTCGCTCAGCTGGCAGGTCACCCGCTGACCGGCTCGGCCGCGACCGCTCGCTCACCGGCCCAGTCCAGGTGAGCGGCGTGCACCTTGCGCCACAGGCGGTCGCGGTCGGCCCGGCCGATCTCCGCGAGGGTGAGGCCGAAGACGTCCGCGAGGGCGGTGAACCACTCGGCGGGATCCAGGAGTTCGGTCTCGGTGCGCCCGGTGGCGTCGGTGCGGCTCAGCACCAGGCCGCGCAGTCCGTCCGTCCCGTCGGCATCCCGGCGCTGCGCACAGGCCCGGTGCACGAACGGGGAGTCGGGCGAGGTCGAGAGCCAGGTGTGCCGGTCCAGGAAGTCGGCCCGGTCGGCGGGCTCCTGACGGAAGTCCATGCCGAGGAACGAGCCCTGCGGGTGGTGGTTGAAGCGCCAGCCGCCGGGCTCGGCCGCCGAGGGCGCCAGGCCGAAGGCGAACGGCCCCTGACGGTACGTCCCCTCACTCAGCGGCAGCGGCTCGTGCAGCGCGTCGCCGAGCCCGGTGTCCGCGAACCAGCGCCCGCCCTCGCACTCCACCGTCAGCGCCAGGTGGTTGGCGTTCGCCCCGGCCGGGGCAGCGGGGGTGGGCTGGACCCCGGCGACGTGCCACGTCACCCGGTAGCCGAGGGCGGTCAGCAACGCGGCGAACGCCCCGTTGAGATGGAAGCAGTACCCGCCCCGCCCGGCGAGGATCCGCCGCACCGAATCGACCGGCTCGATCGTGGTCGGCCGACCCAGCTGGATCTCCAGATTCTCGTACGGGACCCGCTCGACGTGGGCCCGGTGCAGCGCGAACAGCCCCTCCGTCGTGGGCCGCCCCGGCCGGTCCACCCCGAGCCGCCGCAGGTACCGGTCGACCATCGCGTCAGTCAGCATGCGTGCACACTAATCGGTATGACCATCAGCCAGCCCCGGCTTTACGCCCTCCCACCCGGCATCGAGGACCTGTACGCCGAACTGACCGCCCCGCCCCGGCTGGTGGCCCACCTGCGGCTGGTGCACGACGTGGCGGCCCGGCTGCCGGCCGGCTTCGCCGAGGTCTGGCCGGAGCTCACGGTGGACACCGAGGCCGTCCGGTTCGGCGCGGCCACCCACGACCTGGGCAAGGTCCGCCACCCGGAGGAGCTCAGCCGGCCCGGTGCGCTGCACGAACCGGCCGGGGAGCAGCTGCTGCTGGAGCTCGGTTTCCCGCCGGAGGCGGCCAGGTTCGCCGGTTCGCACGCCTCCTGGACCCGCCCCGGCATCAGCACCGAGGAACTCCTGGTCAGCCTCGCCGACAAGGTCTGGAAGAACAGCCGGATCGCCGAACTGGAGGACCTGGTCGCCGTCCGGATCTCCGAAGCCACCGGCCAGGCGCCCTGGGAGGTCTTCCTGCGCCTGGACGACCTGCTCGGCGCGATCGGTGCGCAGGCGGACGAGCGGCTCGCGTACCAGGCGGCTCATCCGCTGGTCGGGTGACTGGCGGTCAGGTCACCTCCTCCGCCAGCAGGTCCATCAGCAGGCCGTCATGCCAGGCTCCGTCCGCGCCGCGTTCGTAGGCCCGCATCACGCCGACCGGGCGGAAGCCGACCTTTGCGTAGCAGCGGATCGCGGCGGCGTTGTCGGCGGCCGGGTCGATCACCAGGCGGTGGAAGTCCAGCGTGGTGGTGAGGTGCCTGGCGAGAGCGCGGACGGCGTCGGTGCCCAGGCCCTGGCCGTGCACGGCGGGGTCGAGGAAGATGTCGATGCCCGCGTGCCGGTAGTCCGGTTCGTTCTCCGCGTGCCACTGGACGGCGCCGACCACCCGGCCCGCGTGCTCGATCGCGAACACCTCGGTCCCCGGGTCGGCCAGGTCCTCGGCCACCTCGGCGGGCAGGTCGCCCGTACCGCGCCAGCGGGCGAACACCTCCGGGGTGGCCCGGATCGCGGCCAGCGGGGCGACGTCCTCGGCGGTGGCGGGGCGCAGCGTGACGGCGGTGCCGTACAGCGTGGTCGACATGCACCGGACGTTACCCGCCCCGGCCGGAACCGGCCCGCCCGTTCCTGACCTCCTGTCAGCTGTGGACACGGAGATATGGCGGCGAGGACGACTGGTGGCCGGGACGGCCGTACTGGTGACGGCGCTGCTGCTGTGGCCCTGGCTGCTGCCCAACCGGCCGGGGCGGCTGGGCAGCCTGCTGGAGACCTTCCTGCCCTGGCTCGGCCTCGTGCTGCCGGTCCTGCTGCTGCTCGCGCTGCTCCGCCGGTCCGCCACGGCGGGCCTGGCGGTCGGGCTCGCCGCGCTGGTCTGGGCTGCGCTGTTCCTCCCGGCCGCAGCCGACAGGGACGGGGGCGGGCTGACGGTGGTTCAGCACAACGTGGACGACGCCAACCCCGACCCGGCCGGCACCGCCCGGACCCTGGCCGACAGCGGTGCGGACCTGGTCGCCCTGGAGGAGCTGCTCCCGGAGCGGCTCGCCGACTACCAGGCCGTGCTCGGCGCCGACCGCCCGTACCGCGCGGTCGAAGGCACCGTCGGCCTCTGGTCCAGGTACCCGCTCACCGACGTCCGGCCGGTCGACCTCAAGCCGCGCGGTCTGACCGCCGACTGGCGCCGGGCCCTGCGCGCCACCCTGCACACCGAGCAGGGCGAGACGGCGGTGTACGTGGTCCATCTGCCCTCGGTCCGGCTCGGCCCGGGCGGCTACGGCACCGACCGCCGGGACGAGAGCGCCCGGCTGCTGGCCGCCGCCCTCGCGGCCGAACCGCTGCCCCGGGTGATCCTGCTCGGCGACCTCAACGGCACCCTGGACGACCGGGGCCTGGCCCCGGTCACCGGCCTGCTCGGGGAGGGGGGACGCCGGGAGCTCAGCTGGCCCCGGAGCTTCCCGCTGGCCCGGATCGACCACGTGCTGACCAGGGGCGCGGCCGTGACCGGCAGCTGGACCCTGCCACCGACCCGCAGCGACCATCTGCCGGTGGCGGCGCGGATCGACCTGGCCCGGCTCGGATAGCCTGGGCGAACGATGGAAAGTTTCACGACGTCATGGGGCGAGTTCGAGCTGAGCCGCTTCCCCGAGGACCCGCGCGACCGCCTCCGGGCCTGGGACGCCGCCGACGAGTACCTGCTCCGGCAGCTGCACGGGATCGACGGGGCCCCGCCGGTGGACCTGAGCGGGCGGGTGGTGGTGCTCGGCGACCGTTGGGGCGCCCTGGCCACCGCGCTGGCCGCGCACCGGCCGACCCAGATCTCCGACTCCTGGCTCGGCCGCCGGGCCACCGCCGAGAACCTGGCCCGCAACGGCGCCGAGCCGGGCGCGGTCGAGCTGCTCACCACTCAGGACCCGCCGCCGGAGCGGATCGACGTGCTGCTGGTCCGGGTGCCCAAGAGCCTGGCGCTGCTGGAGGACCAGCTGCACCGGCTGGCCCCCGCCGTCCACTCCGGCACGGTGGTGATCGGGGCCGGCATGGTGACCGAGATCCACACCTCCACCCTGCACCTGTTCGAGCGGATCCTCGGCCCGACGAAGACCTCACTGGCCGTCAGGAAGGCCCGGCTGATCCACTGCACGCCGGATCCGGCGCTGCCCAGGACCGTCAGCCCCTGGCCGATCAGCTACACCCTCCCCGCCGACGTCGGCCCGGTCTCCGGACGGACCGTCACCAACCACGCGGGCATCTTCTGCGCCGAACGCCTCGACATCGGCACCCGCTTCCTGCTCGCCCACCTCCCGGCCACCACCGGGCCGAAGCGGATCGCCGACCTCGGCTGCGGCAACGGCGTGGTCGGCACCGCCGCCGCGCTGGCCAACCCCGAGGCCGAGCTGCTCTTCGTGGACGAGTCGTACCAGGCCGTGGCCTCCGCCGAGGCCACCTTCCGGGCAGCGCTCGGCCCGGCCGCGAAGGCCGAGTTCACGGTCGGCGACGCGCTCGCCGACGCCGAACCGGACTCGCTCGACCTGGTGCTCAACAACCCGCCGTTCCACACCCACCAGGCCACCACCGACGCCACCGCCTGGCGGATGTTCACGACCGCCAAGCATGCGCTGCGCCCCGGCGGCGAGCTCTGGGTGATCGGCAACCGGCACCTCGGCTACCACGTCAAGCTGCGCCGCCTGTTCGGCAACTCACAGGTGGTCAGCAGCGACCCGAAGTTCGTGCTGCTCCGGGCCGTCAAGAACTAAGGCTGATTCATCGCGTTCATCGCGGCCCGGTCGGACTCGCTGCGGAGCACGCAGAACTCGTTGCCCTCCGGGTCGGCCAGGACCGCCCAGCCGGAGCCGTCGGGATTCCGGCGATCGGCGACCAGGGTGGCACCGAGGCCCAGCAGCCGTTCCACCTCCTGCTCGCGCGAGGTCTCGGGGCGCAGACAGAGATGGATCCGGTTCTTCACCGTCTTGGGCTCGGGCACCTGGTTGAAGTACAGCACCGGGCCCTCCGCCAGCAGCACCTGGGTCTCGTGGGCGCCCGGTGCGTCCTCCGGATCCATCGGACGGCCGGTCACCTCGCTCCAGAACCGGGCCAGCTCATAGGCATCCGCACAGTCGATCGCCACGTTCTGCACTACCAGGACCATGGGCGCCAGCCTTCCTGATCTCCTCGCCGAACGCCACCGAACCGCGTTCAGCCCCCCGACGGGCCGTCAGGGGGCTGGGTCCAACGCCGAGTCCGACGCCGAAGTCGGCCGGGCCGGGGCCTGGTCAGTCCTGTTCGAGAACGAACTGCTCGGTGGCCGCCTTGCTGACGCCGAGCCGGCCGAGCAGCCCGTCCGTCCCTTCCAGCTCCAGCAGGGCGAGCAGGATGTGCTCGGTGCCCACGTGGTTGTGGCCGAGTCGGAGCGCCTCACGGAACGTCAGCTCCAGCGCCTTCTTGCCGCCGGCGTCGTACGGGATCAGCCCCGGCACGTCCGCCACCGGCGCGGGCAGGACGACGCTGACGGCCGCGCGGACCGCCTCGGGCGTGACGCCCTGGGCGGCCAGCGCCCGGGTGCCGGTCGACTCGGGGACGGCGAGCAGGCCGAGTGCCAGGTGTTCGGCGCGGATCTCCTGGTTGCCGGCGGAGCGGGCCTCCTCCTGCGAGGCCACCACCGCCTGGCGGGCCCGGTCGGTGAAGCGGCCGAAGCCCTGGTTCGGGTCGAGGTCGCCGGGCTCGCCCGGGTCCTTGGCCACGAAGCGCTTCTGGGCGGCCTGCCGGGTCACGCCCATGCTCTTGCCGATGTCGGTCCAGGAGGCGCCGGAGCGCCGGGCCTGGTCCACGAAGTGGCCGATCAGGTGGTCGGCGAGGTCGCCGAGGTGGTCGGCGGCGATGACGGCACCGGAGAGCTGGTCCAGGGCGTCGGGGTGCACCTTCTTGATGGCGTCGATCAGGTCGTCGAGTCGCACGGGAATCGTCATGCGTCAACGATAGGTTGACGCATCCCCTAATGTCAACCGCCAGTTGACACTATGGGAGAGTCAGGGGGCTGAGTTCGGTCGGTACCCCGCGCTGCCGCGGCCGGAGTTGCAGGTACGCCAGCTCCGTCCTGGTGCCCGTCCGGCCGTCCCGGCCGAGCTCCGCCGTCAGCTCGCGGGCCTGGGACAGCGAGACGGTGTCCTCGGGCGCGGGCCCCTCGCCGGAGTGCTCGCACCGGTACGTACCGCAGGCCGCGCAGCAGAACTCGGCGTCCGACCACAGCCGGTCCCGCAGCAGGAACTGGTTCACCTGTCGCACCCCCATGGCGCCGCACTCGCATCGCGCGGCGATCCGCGCCGTCTGACCGTCCATCAGGACCTCCCCTGGTGTGGGGCCGATCCTCTCGCGGTCGGCACCGCCCGCGCGAGCGGGTTCACGGGGTGGCCGACCTGACGGAGACGTGCGCGGTCGTGGGTGCCGGGTGCCCGGCGTGTGCCACGCTGCCGACCGGATCCGCCGCCCCCGGGCGGGCCGTGGGGACTCCTTGCATGAATGTTCCGTGATGCGTATATTCATGCCGAGTCCTAGGAGGGATCATCATGGCATTGCGAGTCGCCGTCGCCGGCGCCAGTGGGTATGCGGGCGGGGAGGTGCTGCGTCTGTTGCTCGGGCATCCGGAGATCGAGATCGGGGCGCTGACCGGCGGGTCGAATGCCGGGACGAGATTCGGTGAGCTCCAGCCGCACCTGCTGCCGCTGGCCGACCGGGTGCTGGAGCCGACCACTTCCGAGGTGCTGGCCGGGCACGACATCGTCTTCCTCGGGCTGCCGCACGGGCAGTCGGCGGCCGTCGCCGAGGCGCTCGGCGACGACGTGCTGGTGGTGGACTGCGGGGCGGACTTCCGGCTCCAGGACCCGGCGGTCTGGGAGAAGTTCTACGGCTCGCCGCACGCCGGCACCTGGCCGTACGGCCTGCCCGAGCTGCCCGGCCACCGGGCCGCGCTCAAGGGCACGAAGCGGATCGCCGTCCCCGGCTGCTACCCGACCGCCGTCTCGCTCGCGCTGTTCCCGGCGTACGCCGCGAAGCTGGCCGAGTCGGAGGCCGTGGTGGTCGCCGCGTCCGGTACCTCCGGTGCGGGCAAGGCCGTCAAGGCGCACCTGCTGGGCAGCGAGGTGATGGGCTCGATGAGCCCGTACGGCGTCGGTGGCGGGCACCGCCACACGCCCGAGATGGCGCAGAACCTCGGCCCGGTCGCGGGCGAGGAGATCACCGTCTCGTTCACCCCCACGCTGGCGCCGATGCCGCGCGGCATCCTGGCCACCTGCAGCGCCAAGGCGAAGCCCGGCGTGACCGCCGCGAGCCTGCGCGCCGCGTACGAGCAGGCCTTTGCCAACGAGCCGTTCGTCCGGCTGCTGCCGGAGGGTCAGTGGCCGCGGACCAGCTCGGTCTACGGCTCGAACGCCGCGCTGGTCCAGGTCGCGCTGGACGAGCACGCGGGCCGGATCATCGCGATCAGCGCGATCGACAACCTGGTCAAGGGCACCGCCGGTGGCGCGGTGCAGAGCATGAACATCGCCCTCGGACTCCCCGAGGAGCTCGGCCTTCCGCTGAACGGAGTTGCACCGTGACGAACACTCAGAACGTAGGCGTGACGGCGGCGAAGGGCTTCCGCGCCGCCGGCGTCACCGCGGGCATCAAGGCCAGCGGCACCCCCGACCTGGCCCTGGTGGTCAATGACGGACCGTCGAACGCGGCGGCCGGCGTCTTCACCTCCAACCGGGTCAAGGCCGCCCCCGTGCTCTGGTCCGAGCAGGTGGTGAAGGGCGGCCGGATCTCCGCGGTCGTTCTCAACTCCGGTGGCGCCAACGCCTGTACCGGCCCGCTCGGCTTCCAGGACACCCATGCCACCGCCGAAAAGGTGGCCGCCGAGCTGTCGCTGAACGCGGGCGAGGTGGCGGTCGCCTCCACCGGTCTGATCGGTCTCCGGCTGCCGATGGACCTGATGCTGCCCGGTGTCGAGCAGGCCGCCAAGGCGCTCAGCGCGGACGGCGGCGAGGCCGCCGCGATCGCCATCAAGACCACCGACACCGTGCACAAGACCGCGCAGGTGACGAAGAACGGCTGGACGGTTGGCGGGATGGCCAAGGGTGCGGGCATGCTCGCCCCCGGTCTGGCCACCATGCTGGTGGTGCTGACCACCGATGCCGAGGTCACCGCCGAGGGCCTGGACGCCGCGCGGCGCCGCCCCCCCCCCCACCCCTGGCCTCGGGCGCGTCCGAAGTCGTCCCGGAGCAGGACGAGTTCGCCGCCGCCGTGGCCACCGTCTGCGCCGACCTGGCCCGCCAGCTGATCGGTGACGCCGAGGGTGCGAGCAAGGACATCCGGATCGATGTGACCGGCGCCGCCACCGAGCAGGAGGCCGTCCAGGTGGCCCGGGTGATCTCCCGGAACAACCTGCTCAAGTGCGCCCTGCACGGCGAGGACCCGAACTGGGGCCGGGTGCTGGCCGCGATCGGCACCACCGACGCCGCCTTCGACCCGGACCAGCTGAACGTGGCGATCAACGGCGTCTGGGTCTGCAAGGACGGCAGCGTCGGCGAGGACCGGGACCTGGTGGACATGACCGGCCGCGAGGTGGTCATCACCGCCGACCTGCGGGCCGGTGAGGCGGCGGCCACGGTGTGGACCAACGACCTCACCGCCGACTACGTCCACGAGAACAGCGCCTACTCCACCTGAGCCGGGGGACCCCGTGAAGATCGCACCCAAGGGCGAACAGGCCCGTAACAACACCGCGTTGCCCAAGGCACTGACCCTGATCGAGGCGCTGCCCTGGCTGGAGCGCTTCCACGGCAAGACCGTGGTGATCAAGTTCGGCGGCAACGCCATGGTCGACGAGTCGCTGAAAGCGGCCTTCGCCCAGGACGTGGTCTTCCTTCGCTACGCCGGTCTGCACCCGGTGGTGGTGCACGGCGGCGGCCCGCAGATCAGCGCCCAGCTGAGCAAGCTCGGCCTGGAGTCGTCCTTCACCAACGGCCTGCGGGTCACCACCCCCGAGACCATGGACGTGGTCCGGATGGTGCTGGCCGGCCAGGTCCAGCGCGAGCTGGTCGGGCTGCTGAACGAGCACGGCCCGTTCGCGGTCGGCATGACCGGCGAGGACGCGCACACCATGACCGCCGTGAAGCGGTACGCCGTGGTGGACGGCGAGCAGGTCGACATCGGCCTGGTCGGAGACATCGTCAACATCGAGGCGGGCGCCGTGAAGGCGCTGATCGGGGACGGCCGGATCCCGGTCATCTCCTCGATCGCGCGCGGTACCGACGGCCACGTCTACAACATCAACGCGGACACCGCCGCCTCCGCCCTGGCGGTCGCGCTGGGTGCCGAGATGCTGGTGGTGCTGACCGACGTCGAGGGCCTGTACGCGGACTGGCCGAACTCCGACGACGTGATCAGCCAGCTCGGCACCACCGAGCTGGAGGAGCTGCTGCCGACACTGGCCAGCGGCATGCTGCCGAAGATGGAGGGCTGCCTGAACGCGGTCCGCTCCGGCGTCGGCACAGCACGTGTGCTGGACGGCCGGGTGCAGCACAGCCTGCTGCTGGAGATCTTCACCGACGAGGGCATCGGCACCATGGTCGTGCCGGACGACGAGACAACGGTCCTGGGGGGCCTGGCATGACGAACGATCAGCTCACCCAGCGGTGGCAGCACTCGCTGATGGACAACTACGGCACCCCCCGGATCCCACTGGTCCGGGGCGCCGGCTCGACCTTCTGGGACGCCGACGGCACGGAGTACCTGGACCTGGTCGGCGGGATCGCGGTGAACGCGCTCGGCACCGCCCACCCGGCGATCGTCGAGGCGGTCACCGCGCAGATCGGGCAGCTCGGCCATGTCTCCAACCTGTTCATCGCCGAGCCGACCGTGCGGCTGGCCGAGCGGCTCCTTGAGCTGTTCGGGCGTGACGGCGGCCGGGTGTTCTTCTGCAACTCCGGCGCCGAGGCCAACGAGGCCGCCTTTAAGATCAGCCGGCTGACCGGCCGGACCCACCTGGTCTCGCTCCAGGGCAGCTTCCACGGCCGGACCATGGGCGCCCTGTCGCTCACCGCCCAGCCCGCCAAGCAGACCCCGTTCGTACCGCTGCCCGGTGACGTCACGTACGTCCCGTTCGGCGACATCGAGGCGCTCCGGGCGGCTGTCACCACCGAGACCGCCGCCGTCTTCCTGGAGCCGATCCAGGGCGAGAACGGCGCGATCCCGCTGCCCGAGGGCTATCTGACGGAGGCTCGGGCGATCACCCACGCCACCGGCACCCTGCTGGTGCTGGACGAGGTGCAGACCGGCATCGGCCGGACCGGGCACTGGTTCGCCCACCAGGCGTACGAGGGCGTCGAGCCGGACGTCATCACGCTGGCCAAGGGTCTCGGCGGCGGGCTGCCGATCGGCGCGGCGGTGGCCTTCGGCGAGGCGGCCGAGCTGTTCCACGCCGGTCACCACGGCACCACCTTCGGCGGCAACCCGGTGGTCGCGGCGGCGGGTCTGGCGGTGCTGGACACGATCGTCGCCGACGGGCTGCTGGCGCACGTGCAGAAGGTCGGCGAGCAGCTGCGCACCGGCATCGAGGCGATCGGCTCCCCGCTGGTCGACCACGTCCGGGGTGCCGGCCTGCTGCTGGGCATCGTGCTCACCGCGCCGGTCGCCGGGAAGGTGCAGGCGGCCGCCCAGCAGGCCGGGTTCCTGGTCAACGCCGCCGTGCCGGACGCCGTCCGGCTGGCTCCCCCGCTCGTCCTCACCGAACAGGAGGCGGACCGCTTCCTGGCCGCACTGCCGGAGATCCTGAACAGCGTCGCCCCCGACGCGAACGCCTGAGCGAACTCCGGGAGAATCCTCGACATGACCGCACCCAACCCCGACCAGCCCGCCGCCGGGCCGACGTCGCAGGTCCCGCAGACCCGCACCGCACGGCACCGGCGGATCGTGGACCTGTTGACCCGTCAGCCCGTCCGCTCGCAGAGCCAGCTCGCCAAGCTGCTCGCCGATGACGGACTGGTGGTCACCCAGGCCACCCTCTCCCGGGATCTGGACGAGTTGGGTGCGGTGAAGATCCGGAACCGGGACGGCGCGCTCATCTACGCCGTCCCGGCCGAGGGCGGGGACCGCACCCCGCGCGCCCCGATGGGGGAGTCCGCCACCGAGGGCCGGATGGCCCGGCTGGCGGGCGAACTGATGGTGTCCGCCACCGCCTCCGGCAACCTGGTGGTGCTCCGGACCCCGCCGGGCGCCGCCCAGTTCCTGGCCTCGGCGATCGACCAGGCCGAGGTCTTCGAGATCATCGGCACCATCGCCGGTGACGACACGGTCCTGCTGATCAGCCGCGACCCGTTCGGCGGCCAGGCACTGGCCGACCACCTGATGCAACTGGCCCAGGCCAAGGCGCAGTAAGCGCCCCTCCGAAAGCCCGCCACAGGCGAACCCGGCCCTCCCGAGGTCCGCCGCAGGTGACCCCCTGTTTTGAGTTTCATACGGCGTAGTGCATACTTATGCCTGTCGTCGTAACCCTGTTCGCACTGTTGTGAAGGAGAAAGCCGTGACCGAGCGCGTCGTACTCGCCTACTCGGGCGGTCTGGACACGTCCGTCTGCATCGGCTGGATCGCCGAGGAGACGGGCGCCGAGGTCATCGCCGTCGCCGTCGACGTCGGCCAGGGCGGCGAGGACCTGGACGCGATCCGCCAGCGCGCGCTGGACTGCGGCGCCGTCGCGGCCGAGGTCGCCGACGCCCGTGACGAGTTCGCGAACGAGTACTGCCTGCCGGCCCTCAAGGCCAACGCCCTCTACCAGGGCCAGTACCCGCTGGTCTCGGCGCTGTCCCGGCCGGCCATCGTCAAGCACCTGGTCGCCGCCGCCAAGAAGCACGGCGCCACCACGGTCGCCCACGGCTGCACCGGCAAGGGCAACGACCAGGTCCGGTTCGAGGTCGGCATCCAGTCGCTGGCCCCCGAGCTGAAGTGCATCGCCCCGGTCCGCGACTACGCGATGACCCGGGACAAGGCGATCGCCTTCGCCGAGGCGAAGAACCTCCCGATCGTCACCACCAAGAAGAACCCGTACTCGATCGACCAGAACGTCTTCGGTCGCGCGGTCGAGACCGGCTTCCTGGAGGACATCTGGAACGCCCCGATCGAGGACGTCTACGAGTACACCCAGAACCCGGCCACCCCGCGTGAGGCGGACGAGGTCGTCATCACCTTCGAGGCCGGTGTCCCGGTGGCCATCGACGGCCGCAAGGTCTCGGTGCTGCAGGCGATCGAGGAGCTCAACAAGCGCGCCGGTGCCCACGGCATCGGCCGGCTGGACATGGTCGAGGACCGCCTGGTCGGCATCAAGTCCCGGGAGATCTACGAGGCCCCCGGCGCGATCGCGCTGATCACCGCGCACCAGGCGCTGGAGAACGTCACCGTCGAGCGCGAGCTGGCCCGCTACAAGCGGCAGGTCGAGCAGCGCTGGGCCGAGCTGGTCTACGACGGCCTGTGGTTCTCCCCGCTCAAGCGCGCGCTGGACGGCTTCATCAACGAGGCCAACCAGGTCGTCTCCGGCGAGATCCGGATGGTCCTGCACGGCGGCCGCGCCGTCGTGAACGGCCGGAAGTCGGACCAGTCGCTGTACGACTTCAACCTCGCCACCTACGACACCGGCGACACCTTCGACCAGTCGATGTCCAAGGGCTTCATCGAGATCTTCGGCCTGAGCTCGAAGATCGCGGCCCGCCGCGACCTGGCCTGATCCCGCATCACCCGCCCCGGCTGCCCGTGGCGGCCGGGCTGCTCAGCGAGGACGAGCTGACCGGCATGCTCGGCGGCCTGGACGCGCTGCTGGCCGACGTGGCGTCAGGTGCCTTCACCGGCACGGTCGCCGACGAGGACGTGCACACCGCGCTGGAGCGCGGCCTGCTGGAGCGGCTCGGTCCCGACCTGGGCGGCAAGCTGCGGGCCGGCCGGTCCAGGAACGACCAGATCGCCACCCTGTTCCGGATGTACCTGCGGGACCACGCGAAGATCATCGGCGGCCTGCTGCTCGACCTCCAGCACGCGCTGGTCGGCCTGGCCGAGGCGCACCCCGACACCGCGATGCCGGGCCGCACCCACCTCCAGCACGCCCAGCCAGTGCTGTTCGCCCACCACGTCCTGGCGCACGTCCAAGCCCTCGGCCGGGACGCCGAGCGGCTGCGGCAGTGGGACACCCGGACCGCCGTCTCCCCGTACGGCTCCGGCGCGCTGGCCGGTTCCTCGCTCGGGCTTGACCCGGAGGCGGTCGCCGCCGAGCTGGGCTTCGAGCGCGGCTCGGTGGGCAACTCGATCGACGGCACCGCCTCGCGGGACTTCGTCGCCGAGTTCGCCTTCGTCACCTCGATGATCGGGATCAACCTCTCCCGGATCGCCGAGGAGGTGATCATCTGGAACACCAAGGAGTTCGGCTTCATCACGCTGCACGACGCCTTCTCCACCGGGTCCTCGATCATGCCGCAGAAGAAGAACCCGGACATCGCCGAGCTGGCCCGGGGCAAGTCCGGCCGCCTGATCGGCAACCTGACCGGTCTGCTGGCCACCCTCAAGGCGCTCCCGCTGGCCTACAACCGGGACCTCCAGGAGGACAAGGAGCCGGTCTTCGACTCCTGCGACACGCTCGAGGTCCTGCTGCCCGCCTTCACCGGCATGATGGCCACCCTGACGGTCCATCGGGAGCGGCTGGAGGAGCTGGCCCCGGCCGGCTTCTCGCTGGCCACCGACATCGCCGAGTGGCTGGTCCGGCAGAACGTCCCGTTCCGGGTCGCGCACGAGGTGGCGGGCGCCTGCGTCAAGTTCTGCGAGGGCCAGGGCATCGAGCTCTCCGACCTGACCGACCAGCAGTTCGCCGAGATCTCCGCGCACCTGACCCCCGAGGTCCGCTCGGTGCTCACCGTGCACGGCTCGATCGCCTCCCGGAACGGCCGGGGCGGCACCGCACCGTCCGCCGTCGCCGCCCAGCTGGCCGAGCTCAAGGCCGACCTGGCGGTCCAGCAGGAGTGGGTCCAGGGCTGAGCGCCACCTGAACGAGGGGGCGTCCACGGGCGCCCCCTCGTCGTTTCCTGAGGTGTGATCCGTTACGCCGAACTGCGCCCCGTCCTCACCCGAACGGAGTGGGTGGTCCCGTCCGCCGAGGAGCAGGTGCTGACCGCCGCCCGGGAGCGCGCGGTGCGCCGCGCGCTGGCCCGCCTGCCCGGCCGCTGCCCCGAACTGATGACCGCCATCGCCGAGGCCCCCGAGCTGACGTACCGCCAACTCGCCGAGCGGCTCGGCCTGCCGCGCGGCAGTATCGGACCCACCCGCTCGCGCTGCCTCGCCTGCCTGCGCGCCCTCCTGCACAACGAACGGCCGGAGTGACGCTCGCCACGTCGGGCGGCCGGAAGGTTGCCGGAGGCCGGACGGTGGGTAGAGCGGTGGCTAACGTGCCCTTGACGGTCTCTCAAGCGGCCGGATACTGGGCAGGCGCGCAGATCCGACCCCGAGGACAGTCGGGGCACGACTGCGCCACCCCCGGTCAGGGCAGATCCCCGGCCGGGAATCCTTCGCAGGGCAACCGGTGTGCCACCCTCACCCCGCGCACCGGGAACTAACGATGGGGAGGCCCCAGCACATGGGCATGAGCGTGAGCATCTCGGTGGCGAACGAAGAGGACGCGGAGCAGATCCTGAAGCTCCAGTACCTCGGCTACCAGTCCGAAGCCGAACTGTACGGCGACTGGGCGATCGAGCCCCTGACCCAGACCCTGGAGAACCTGCGTACCGAACTGGCCGAACGCCACGTGCTGGTCGCCCGGCTCGGCGAGGAGATCGTCGGCACCGTCCGCGGCTCGGTGGACCAGGACGGCACCGCGCACGTCCACCGCCTGGTGGTGCACCCGCGCATGCAGCGGCACGGCCTCGGCGGCCGCCTGCTGGACGCGGTGGAGCGGCAGCTCAGCGCCGAGGGTCCGGTCAGCTCCTTCGAGCTGTTCACCGGCCACCGCAGCCTGGGCAACCTGCGGCTGTACGCCCGGCACGGCTACCGGCAGACCGAGGTCCGCGAGGTCAGCCGGAGCCTGAGCATCGTCACCCTGGCGAAGCGGGTGGTGGTCGCGGCCGCGGCCTGAGACTCCCCGGAAGAGCACCCGACCTGATGACCGGTCGGGTGCTCTTTGCGTTGTCATACCTGTGTCGTGTCCGCATTTCGGACCGGTGTTCCTGATAATTGAGACCGTGTCCATATGTCTGATTTACTTTGACCCATGACCACGACGACGACCTGCACCCCCACCGGCGCCACGCCGGCCGGAGAGCGCTGCATGTGTTGTTGTCGAATGTGTCGCTTCTGAGGGCTTCCGCCCCTCTTCCCGCGCACCCCGTGCCGTGACTCGTAAGGGTCATGCCCACGCGCGCCCCCGCCGCTCAGCGGCAACGATCGAAGCATGGCCGGACCTGATCCTCCCTCAGAGGTGTGCCTCCGCATGCCGTCGTCCGCCCCCGACCAACGGAAGCAGCCGTGATCACCACCAAGGACCTGACCAAGGTCTACCGAACCCGAGGCCGCGAGGTCACCGCCCTGGCCGGGGTGGACCTGCACGTGCGCGAGGGTGAGGTCTACGGAGTCGTCGGCACCAGCGGCGCCGGCAAGTCCACCCTGATCCGCTGCGTCAACATGCTGGAGCGCCCCAGCTCCGGCACGGTCACCGTGGACGGCGTCGAGCTCACCGCGCTGCCCGGGACCGAACAGCGCGCGGGCGCCGAACTGCGGGCCGCCCGCCGCCGGATCGGCATGGTCTTCCAGCACTTCAACCTGCTCTCCTCGCGCACCGTGCAGCAGAACGTCGAACTCCCGCTGGAGATCATCGGACTGGACCGGGGACAGCGTCGCCGCAAGGCCGGAGAACTGCTCGAGCTGGTCGGCCTGGCCGACAAGGCCCGCAACTACCCCGGCCAGCTCTCCGGCGGCCAGAAGCAGCGGGTCGGCATCGCCCGGGCGCTGGCCGGCGACCCCAAGGTGCTGCTCTCCGACGAGGCCACCTCGGCGCTGGACCCGGAGACCACCCGTTCGATCCTCGCCCTGCTGCGCGACCTCAACCAACAGCTCGGCCTGACCGTGCTGCTGATCACCCATGAGATGGACGTCATCAAGTCCGTCTGCGACTCCGCCGCCCTGATGCGCGGAGGCCGGGTGGTCGAGGAGGGGAAGCTGACCGACCTGCTCGCCACCGAGAACTCCCAGCTGGCCCGCGAACTCTTCCCGCTCGGCGAGTTCGGCCACGGCCACCGCGGCAACACGGTCTTGGAGATCACCTTCCAGGGCGACACCTCGGCCCGGCCGTTCGTCTCCCAGCTGGCCCGCACCTACCAGATCGACATCAACATCCTCGGCGCCGCGGTGGAGACCATCGCCGGCCGGATGGTCGGCCGGATGCGGGTCGAACTGCCCGGCGGACACCGGGACAACGTGGTGCCGATCGGCTTCCTGCGCGAGCAGGGCCTGCAGGTCGACGTGCTCGAGGAGAAGGGCGGGGCAGCGGCATGACCTTGGACGAGATGCTCGAACTCATGAAGCCCGCCACCGTGGAGACCTTCCAGATGGTCGGCGTCGCCTCGGTTCTCACCGTCCTGATCGGCCTCCCGATCGGCCTGCTGCTGGTGCTCACCGACCGGGGCGGAGCGCTGCAGAACCTCCCGGTCAACCGGGTCATCGGCACCGTGGTGAACATCGGCCGCTCGCTGCCGTTCATCATCCTGATGGTCGCTCTGCAGGGCTTCACCAGGGACCTGGTGGGTACCACCATCGGCTGGGAGGCAGCCACCGTGCCGCTGACCATCGGGGCCATCCCGTTCTTCGCCCGACTGGTGGAGACCTCCGTCCGCGAGGTGGACGGCGGGCTGCTGGAGGCCGCGCACGCGATGGGCGGCGGTACCTGGACCACGGTCCGCAAAGTGCTGATCCCCGAGTCGCTGCCCGCGCTGGTCTCCTCGGTCACCACCACGGTCATCGCGCTGATCGCCTTCTCCGCGATGGCCGGCACGGTCGGCGGCGGCGGACTGGGCACCCTCGCCGTCAACTACGGCTACCAGCGCTTCGAGACCACCTTCATGTGGGTGATCGCTGCCGAACTGGTGATCATCGTGATGGCCATCCAGCTGATCGGCGACCTGATCGTGGGTCGGCTCACCAACCGGGGCCAGTCCGGCGGGACCACCCGTCTGCTGCGCTCGCGCGACACCCGCTCCGAGAAGGACGAGGAACTCGTCCTTCCGCACTGACCCCGTTCCACTGTTTTCACCGTTCCATGGAGAAAGGCACTTTTCGTGCGTAACGTCCTGAAGTTCACCAGCGTCATCGCCACCGCCGGGCTCGCCCTGTCGCTCACCGCCTGCGGCAGCGACAGCTCCTCGGGCTCGAGCTCCGACGCGGCGCTCAAGGTGATCGCGAGCCCGACACCGCACGCGCAGATCCTGGACTACGTCAAGAAGAACCTGGCCGACGCGGCCGGGCTCAAGCTCGACGTCAAGGTGGTCACCGACTACGTGACCCCGAACACCGCCGTCCAGGACGGTTCGGCCGACGCCAACTACTTCCAGCACGTGCCGTACCTCGAGGAGTTCAACAAGAAGCACGGCACCGAGATCGTCTCGGTCGAGACCGTGCACCTTGAGCCGCTCGGCCTGTACTCCAAGAAGGTGAAGTCGGTCGGCGAGCTCGCCAACGGCGCCACCGTCGGCCTGCCCAACGACGCCACCAACGAGGGCCGGGCACTCAAGCTGCTGGCCGACAACAACGTCATCACGCTGAAGGACGGCGTCGGCACCACCGCCACCCCGGCCGACGTGACCGCCAACCCGAAGAACCTCAAGTGGAAGGAGCTGGACGCCGCCCAGCTCCCGCGCTCGCTGCCGGACCTGGACGCCGCCGTCATCAACGGCAACTACGCCCTCGACTCGGGCCTCAACCCCGCCACCGACGCCATCCTGCTGGAGAAGGCCGAGGGCAACCCGTACGCCAACATCCTGGCCGTCAAGAAGGGCAAGGAGAGCGACCCGCGGGTCAAGAAGCTCGCCGAGCTGCTGCATTCCGCCCAGGTGAAGGACTACATCAACACCACCTTCAAGGGTTCGGTGATCCCGGCCTTCTGACGGTCCGTGACGGCACCCCCGCCCGGTGGGCGAGGGTGCCGTCGTGCTGTTTGCGGGTACCGTGTCACGGCCCGGACAGGGCGGGGCGTACCGTGAGTCCACGACCCGGCGAGGAGAGAGACGGATGGCAGCGAGCTTCCCCGAGACCGCGATCAGCACCGAGCGGCTGCTGCTGCGCCCCCTCGCGGAGACGGACGCGCCCAGCCTGGTGGCCATGATGGCCGACGAGCAGGTGCACGCCTGGACCGCCATCCCGCAGCCCTTCACCGACGGCCACGCCCTGGAGTGGATCCGGGAGTTGGCCCCCGCTCGGCGGGCGGACGGGCGAGGAATCGTTTTCGCCGTCACCGAGCATCTGACCCAGCGGGTCGTCGGCGTGGTCGAACTGCGCTGCACCGACTGGCGGTTGCGCTCCACCGAGGCCACCTACGTGACCGCCGCCTGGGCCCGGGGCGAGGGCTACGCACCCGAGGCGGTGAACGGGGTCGCGCAGTGGCTGTTCGAGGACCGTGACTTCCTCCGGCTCGAACTGCGCACCGCCGCCGGCAACACCGCCGGGCAGCAGGTCGCGCAGAAGCTCGGCTGCATCAGCGAGGGGGTGCTGCGGAGTGCCTGGATAGTGCGGGACGGAGAGGAGAGCCGCAGCGACCTGATCCTGTGGAGCCTGCTCCCGGAGGACCTGGAACCGGTTGGTGCCAGGGAGCCGCACTACGCCGCAGGGCGATGAGTTCCCGAGCCCTTTGACCGGTGCGACCCTGCGCCCTGCGGCCGTACGGCAGTGCGAGCGGGTAGCCTCGGGCGTCGGGGGCCGACCGGTCGTCAGGGGACTGAGGGAGCATCGGTAGATGGCGGACCGGATCACGGTCATCGGGTGGGACGGCACACCACTGACCGAGGCGGCTGCCTCGGCGCTCGCGGGCGCGACCCTGGTCGCGGGGGCGCCCTTCCAACTGGCCGCGCTGCCGGTCCCGGCCGACGCCGAACGGCTGGTCCTCGGGAGCGTGCAGCAGGCCGCCCGCCGGATCATCGAGCACCGGGGCGCCGCCGTGGTGGTGGCCGAGGGCGATCCGGGGTACTTCGGCGTGGTCCGCGAGCTGCGCCGCCCCGAGTACGGCCTCGAACTCGAAGTGCTGCCCGGCGTCTCCTCGGTGGCCGCCGCCTTCGCCCGGGCCGGCATGCCGTGGGAGGACGCCCAGGTGGTCAGTGTCCACGGTGGACGGCTGCGCCGGGCGGCCAACGTCTGCCGGGCGTACCCGAAGGTCGCGGTGCTCACCACGGCCGATGCCGGGCCGAGCGAACTCGCGCTGATGCTCCGTGGGGTGCACCGCACCTTCGTGGTCTGCGAGGCGCTCGGAACCCCCGACGAGGACATCACCGTGCTCACCTCGGAGCGGGTGCCCGAGCACGACTGGCGGGACCCGGCGGTGGTCCTGGTGATCGGCGGCGCGGGCCCGAACCACGCGCCCGCCGAGACCTCCGGCTGGCTGGCCGGCCGTCCGCTCGGCTTCCCCGGCCCCGACCGGGGCTGGGCGCTGGACGCCGAGGCGTACGCGGGTGCGGAGCGGAGCACGGGTACGGCGGGCGGCATCGGCTCCGCGCTGCCCCCGCACGTCCGCGCGCTGGCGCTGGCCCGGCTCGGTCCGGTGCCCGGCGAGCTGCTCTGGGCGGTCGGCGCGGGCAGCGGCGCGCTGGCGGTGGAAATCGGACGTTTCGGTGCGGCGGTGGTCGCGATCGAGGCGTCCCGTTCGGCCTGCGCGCAGATCACCGTGAACGCCCGCCGGTACGGCGTCGAGGTCGAGGTGGTGCACGGGGTCGGCCCCGAGGTGCTCGGCGGGCTGCCGGAACCGGACGCGGTGGTGGTCGAGTCCGGAGGCGCCGAAGTCGTCCGGGCGGTGCTGGACCGCAGACCGGAGCGGCTGGTCGCGGTGGCGCACTCGCTCGGCGACGCCGAGGAGATCCGGGCGGCCATCGCGGGCGCGGGGTACCGGGTGGACGGCGCACTGCTGCAGTCCGCGCCGCTCGGCCCCGGGCACGGCAGTGCGGCCGGACTGGGGCTCGGTCCGGGGGAGCAGAGCCTGGTGCTCTGGGGCGAGCAGGGCTCCTGACGGCCCTTCGGAAATCGACGCGAATCGGACACCGGTTCGGGAGTCGATCGGGGATGGCCGGTAGGGTGAGGCGTTCGAGCGCGCATGCGATCGACGGTTCGTGTCCAGTTCGTCCTGTCTGCCACCTTTCTGACGTGGCGGAACCCACAGGCCGGAGCGGTCTCGGACATTCGACGTGAAGCGGGTCGGCCCGGAAGAATGCCATCGGGCCCGGTGCGGTCGTGCCGGTTGTCCCGGGCTGTCGTTGTTTCTGATGGTGTGCCACCCCTCCCACGGGCTGCTCACCGGTCCGGAGCGCGGCACGGCGGACGCCGGGCCGGAGGACGGACGGATGAATGGGCGGGAGCACGGCCCGCCCCGAGCGGAGAATTGGGCGCGGCGGTCGGCGATCACCGCGCCAAGGGTGCGGCAGCGCCCGGAAGGAGCTTTGAGATGACCGATGGCGGCCACGTCCTCAGCGAGGGCCTGCCCGAGCACCTGCTCGGCGGCGCCGATCCGCTCGGCCGCCCGGAGGGCGTCCCGACGCCGGGTGCCGAACCCCACCCCGCCTACACCTTCCTGGACCAGCCGGACGGGCTGGACGAGGACGAGGACGTGCTGCTGATGCCGGGCCCGCAGGTGTCCTGGGGCGACGCGGCCGTGCACGGCGCGGTCGAGACGGTCGTGGTGAACGAGCACGCCGCCGCCTCCCCGCTGGGCGACACCATGACGCTCCGTACGGTCGAGGATCCGTTCGCCGCCCCGCCGGCCCCGGTCGGCCAGCCGGTCGAGCCCTCCTGGCCGCCGCTCGCTCCGCCCGTCCTGGGCGTGCCCGCGGTGGCTGCAGAACCCGTTGCTCAGCCCGCCCAGGCGCGCGAGCAGGTGACGGCCCCTCAGCCGCCGCGCCGCCCGCTGCACGCCGGGCCGCCGATCCCGGACCCCTCGCTGATGACCGGCCACGTGCCGGTCCGCTCGCTCGCCGACCGGGGCCCCTCGGGGAGCACCCCGGCGTACGGCGTGCCGATCGTGTCCGCCCCGGTGGCGGTCCAGCCGATGCCCGCGCCCGTTCCCGTGGCTGCTCCGGCTCCGGCGGTGGCTCCGGTCCAGCCCGAGCCGGTCGTGGTTGTCGAGGTCCCGGCCGTCGAGGTACCGGCGGCGCCGGTCGAGGCCGTCGTGGTGGCCGAGCCCGAGCCCGAGCCGGTGGCCGTCGAGGCTCCGGTCGCGGAGCCGGTGGTGGCCGAGCCGGTGGTCTTCGAGCAGCCCGTCGTCGAGCCGGTCGCTGTCGAGGCGCCGGTCCCGGTCGAGCCGATCGCCGAGCCGGTGGCCGTCGAGGCCCTGGTCGCGGAGCCGATCGCGGTCGAGCCCGTGCTGGCCGAGCCGGTCGCCGTCGAGGTCCCGGTCGCGGAGCCGGTGGTGGCCGAGCCGGTGGTCTTCGAGCAGCCCGCTGTCGAGCCGGTCGCTGTCGAGGTGCCGGTCCCAGCCGAGGCCCCCGTCGCCGAGCCGATCGTCGTCGAACCCGTAGTGGTCGAGGCTCCGGCCGTCGAGCCCGTGGTCGCCGAGCCGGTCGCCGTCGAGGTCCCGGTCGAGTCCGTGCCGATCCCGGCCCAGGCCGCCGCGCCCGTGCGCCAGCCCGGCCGGATCTCCGCGTTCCTGGCCGCCCCGGCCCCGCACGGTCTGCCGACCGTCGAGGCCGAGCCCCGGCCCGATCTCGCCCCGTCGGCCGAGACGGTCAGCGGCGAACTGACGCCCGCGTCCTTCCCGACCCAGCTCCAGGAGCCGGCCGAGCCCGAGCTGACGGCCGTTCAGCCCGAAGCCGTGGTCGAGCCCGCCCCCGTCGAGCTCGAGCCCGAGCCCGTCCCCGTGGTGGAGCCCGAGCCGGAGCTTGTCGCAGTCGTCGCTCAGCCCGAACCCGTGTCAGAGGTCGAGCCCGTGTCAGTGCCCGAACTCGAGACGGAGCGCCCGCCCGCGGCCCCCGGCTACGACGAGGCCGGCCGCGACGCCGTCCACCAGGTGATCCGCGAGCGCCGCGACATCCGCAACGGCTTCCGCCCCGACCCGATCCCGCACGAGGTGCTGATCCGGGTCCTGGAGGCTGCCCACACCGCGCCCAGCGTCGGCTACTCGCAGCCGTGGGACTTCGTGGTGATCCGCTCGGCCAAGACCCGCCGCAAGATGCACGAACTGGCGGAGCGTCAGCGCGAGGCGTACGCCGACTCGCTGCCGAAGGCCCGGGCCAAGCAGTTCAAGGAAATCAAGATCGAGGCCATCCTCGACACTCCGGTGAACATCGTGGTCACCGCCGACCGCACCCGGGGCGGCCGGCACACCCTGGGCCGCCACACCCAGCCGCAGATGGCGCCGTACTCGGCCGCCCTGGCGGTGGAGAACCTCTGGCTGGCCGCTCGTGCCGAGGGCCTGGGCGTCGGCTGGGTGAGCTTCTTCGACGAGGAGGAGATGGTCCGCGAGCTGGGCCTGCCCGACCACCTCGACGTGGTCGCCTACCTCTGCGTCGGGTACGTGGACTCGTTCCCCGAGGAGCCCGAGCTCCAGCAGCAGGGCTGGGCCAAGAAGCGCCCGCTGTCCTGGGTGGTGCACGAGGAGCAGTACGGCAACCGCGCGCTCCCCGGCGAGGAGCCGTCCAGCCTGCTCACCGACACGCTGCGCGGCATCCGCCCGCTGGACGCCAAGGCGCTCGGCGAGGCGTGGGACCGGCTGAAGCGGATGACCAAGCCGGCCGGTTCGCTCGGCATGCTGGAGATCATCGCCGCCCAGCTGAGCGGCCTGTCCCGGAAGTGCCCGCCGCCGATCCCGGAGCCCGGCTGCGTGGCGATCTTCGCGGGTGATCACGGCGTGCACGCCCAGGGCGTCACCCCGTGGCCGCAGGAGGTCACCGCCCAGATGGTGGCGAACTTCCTGGCCGGGGGAGCGGTGGTCAACGCCTTCGCCGCCCAGGTCGGCGCCGAGGTCTGCGTGGTCGACGTCGGCGTCGCCGCCGAGCTGCCCGAGCCGATCCAGCAGGGCCGGACCACCGGCCTGCTGCCGCGCAAGGTCAAGTCCGGCACCGACGACATGACGCAGGGTCCGGCGATGAGCCGGGACGAGGCCCTGAAGGCGATCGAGGTCGGCATCGAGACCGCCCGCGACCTGGTCGCGGCCGGAAACAAGGTGCTGATCACCGGCGACATGGGCATCGCCAACACCACCGCCTCGTCCGCCCTGATCGCGGTCTTCGCGGGCCTGGACCCGGCCGAGGTGACCGGCCGTGGCACCGGCATCGACGACGAGACGCACGCCCGCAAGATCGAGGTCATCCGCCGCGCCCTGACGCTGCACCAGCCGGACCCGTCCGACCCGATCGGCGTACTGGCCGCCGTCGGCGGTCTGGAGCACGCCGCGATCGCGGGCTTCCTGCTCGGCGCCGCCTCGCTGCGCACCCCGGTGATCCTGGACGGCGTGATCGCCGGTTCGGCCGCACTGGTCGCCAAGGCCATCGCGCCCGAGGTACTGGCCGCCTGCATCGCCGGGCACCGCTCGGCCGAGCCCGGTCACAAGGCCGCGCTGGCCAAGCTCGGCCTGCGCCCGCTGATCGAGCTGGACCTGCGGCTCGGCGAGGGCACCGGCGCTCTGCTGGCCCTCCCGCTGGTGCAGAGTGCGGCCCGGGCGATGCACGATGTAGCCACCTTCGACTCCGCCGGCGTCACCGAGAAGTGATCTCTCCGCACGACCCCGCACCGGCCCGAGGGCGCGCCGGTGCGGGGTCGTGCCGCCGTACCACCGTAGAACCCTCTCCTCCCCGCCCCCAGGAGCACCGCCGATGAGCACCGCGCCCAACCCCCACCCCAGCACCGAGGGCCGCACCCCCTACCCCGTCGGCCTGCTGCTCACCGGCCGCCGGGTCGTCGTGGTCGGCGGCGGCCAGGTGGCCCAGCGCCGGCTGCCGGCCCTGATCGCGGCCGGTGCGGACATCCAGCTGATATCGCCCGCCACCACCCCCGCCGTGCAGGCGATGGCCGACGCGGGCGAGCTCACCTGGCACCGGCGGGGCTACGCCGAGGGCGACCTCGCCGACACCTGGTACGCGCTGGTCGCCACCGACGACCCGGCCGTCAACACCGCCGTCTCCGCCGAGGCCGAGCGCCTGCGGGTGTTCTGCGCCCGCAGCGACGACGCCTCCGCCGCCTCCGCCTGGACCCCCGCCTCCGGCCGGGACGGCGGCGCCACCGTCTCGGTGCTGACCGGCGACCCCCGGCACTCCGCTGCGCTGCGCAACTCCATCGTCGAGGGCCTGCGGGACGGCTCGCTGGCGGCCCGTCAGTTCCGCGCCCACGCGGCGGGCGTCGCGCTGGTCGGCGGCGGCCCCGGCGACCCCGACCTGATCACCGTCCGAGGCCGTCGGCTGCTGGCCGACGCGGACGTGGTGGTCGCCGACCGGCTCGCCCCGCGCGAGCTGCTCGCCGAACTCCCGCCGCACGTCGAGGTGATCGACGCCTCCAAGATCCCGTACGGCCGCTACATGGCGCAGGAGGCGATCAACCAGACCCTGATCGACCACGCCAAGGCGGGCAGGTTCGTGGTCCGCCTCAAGGGCGGCGACCCGTACGTCTTCGGCCGGGGCGGCGAGGAGCTGCTGGCCTGCGTCGAGGCGGGCATCCCGGTCACCGTGGTGCCCGGCATCTCCAGCTCGATCAGCGTCCCGGCGGCGGTCGGCATCCCGGTCACCCACCGGGGCATGACGCACGAGTTCACGGTGATCTCCGGCCACGTCGGCCCGGACGAGCGCTCGCTGACCAACTGGGACGCCGCCGCCCGGATGACCGGCACCCTGGTGCTGCTGATGGCGGTCGACAAGATCGGCGCGATCGCCGCCCGGCTGATCGAGGCCGGCCGCTCGGCCGACACCCCCGTCGCCGTCGTCCAGGAGGGCACCACCGCCGCCCAGCGCCGGGTGGACGCCACCCTCGCCACGGTCGCCGAGGTGGTCACCGCCGAAGGCATCAAGCCCCCGGCCGTCATCGTGATCGGCGACGTGGTCCACGTCCTCGGCTGACGGGAAGCCCCTGGTGGTGCTCGTGTGCCAAGATCGATGCCGTGGCAGAACCGAGCACCATCACCGACCCCGCCGACCCCCGGCTCGCCGACTACACCGGGCTGACCGACGTGGAGCTGCGGCGGCGCCGTGAGCCCGCCGAGGGGCTGTTCATCGCGGAGGGGGAGAAGGTGATCCGGCGGGCGGTGGCGGCCGGGTTCCGGATGCGGTCGATGCTGCTCACCCCGAAGTGGCTGGACGTCATGTCGGACGTGATCACCGACACCCCGGCGCCGGTCCACGTGGTCGAGCCCGGCCTCGCCGAGGCCGTCACCGGCTACCACGTGCACCGGGGCGCGCTCGCCTCGATGGAGCGCAAGCCGCTGCCGACCGCCCCTGAACTCCTGGTCACCGCACGCCGGGTGGCGATCCTGGAGGGCCTGGTCGACCACACCAACCTCGGTGCGATCTTCCGCAGCGCCGCCGCCCTCGGGATGGACGCCGTGCTGCTCTCCCCGGACTGCGCCGACCCGCTGTACCGACGGGCCGTCAAGGTCTCGATGGGCGCGGTCTTCGCGGTCCCGTACGCCCGGCTCGACCCGTGGCCCGCCGCGCTGCAGACCGTCCGCGAGGCGGGCTTCGAACTGCTCGCGCTCACCCCGGCTGGCGCCGACGACCTGCCCGCCGCCGCCCCGCACCTGATTCCGAAGGCCGCCGTGATGCTCGGCGCCGAGGGCGACGGCCTGACCGACCGGGCACTCGCCGCTGCCGACCGCCGGGTCCGGATCCCGATGGCGCACGGGATCGACTCGCTGAACGTCGGCGCGGCCGCCGCTGTCACCTTCTACGCCGTGAACGCCGGGGTCTGACCACCAGACCGGAGACACCGCAGTGTTCTCCGCAGTCTCGGACGAACATGTTCGTCACGTTCTTGTTCGGAGCGAACATGTTCGTTATGGTGGAGGCATGACCCCGCCCAACGAACCGCGCAGCCGTCGGGAGCGCCCCGCCAAACCCGCCCTCAGTCGGGCCGGCATCCTGGCCGCCGCCATCGAGATCATGCGGGCCGAGGGCCTGCCGAAGGTCACCATGCGCCGCCTGGCCCAGGAGCTCGACACCGGCCCGGCCTCGCTCTACGTCTACGTCGCCAACACCGCCGAGCTGCACGCCGCGATCCTGGACGAGCTGCTCGGCGCCCTCGCCACCCCGACCGAGGGCGGCTGGCGCGAGCGTCTGGAGGGCGTGCTCACCAGCTACACCACGGCGCTGCTCGCCCACCCCGCGCTGGCCCGCTCGGCGCTGGTGGCCCGCCCGAGCGGCGTGCACTACCTGGCGCTGATCGAGACCCTGCTGGCCCTGCTGGAGCAGGGCGGGGTGCCGGACCGTCAGGCGGCCTGGGGCGTGGACGTGCTGCTCCAGTACGCCACCGCCACGGCCGCCGAGCACGCCACCCGGGGCGAGGCGGCCGACACCCGGGAGGACTGGGACGCGCTGACCCGGGCCGTCCACGGCGCCGACCCGCAGACCCACCCCCGGACGGCCGCACTCGCCCCCGAGCTGCTCTCCGGTGCGCCCCGGCAGCGGCTCTCCTGGGGCATCCAGGTCCAGATCAACGGGGTTCTGCACACCCCGACTCCCCAGCACCCCGAAGGAGCAGCATCATGACGACCCATCACCCGGTCGCGATCGTCGGAGCCGGCCTCGGCGGCCTGACCCTGGCCCGCGTCCTGCACGTGCACGGCATCCCGGCCGTCGTCTACGACCTGGAGGCCTCCCCGGCGGCCCGTGGCCAGGGCGGCATGCTGGACATCCACGAGGAGTCGGGCCAGACCGCGCTGCGGGCCGCCGGACTGTACGAGGAGTTCCGCGCGCTCGTGCACCCCGGCGGCGAGGCGATGCGGGTGCTGGACCGTCAGGCCGTGGTCCACCTGGCCGAGTCGGACGAGGGTACCGGCAGCCGCCCCGAGGTGGACCGGGGGCAGCTGCGTGACCTGCTGCTCGGGTCGCTGCCCGAGGGCACCGTGCGTTGGGGTGCCAAGGTGACCGACGTACGGGCCGCCGACGGCCGGTACGAGGTGACCCTGGCCGACGGGGGCCGGTTCACCGCCGCCCTGCTGGTCGGGGCGGACGGCGCCTGGTCGAAGGTGCGCCCGCTGCTCTCCGACGCCCAGCCCGCGTACACCGGCGTCACCATGGTCGAACTCGACCTGCCGGACGCGGACGCCCGGCACCCGGCGCAGGCCGCCGTGGTCGGCGGCGGCATGCTGTTCGCGCTGGGTGGCGGCAAGGGCTTCCTGGCTCACCGGGAGGCCGACGGCAGTCTGCACGTCTACGCCAGTCTCAAGGTCCCGGTGGCCTGGCCGGACGCGGTCGACTTCGCCGACACCGACGCGGCCAAGGCCGCCCTGCTGGCGGAGTTCGCCGACTGGGACGACAGTCTGCGCGCGCTGATCACCGAGGCGGACGGCCCGCTGACGCCCCGGGCCATCCACGCCCTGCCGGTCGGCCACCGCTGGGACCGGGTCCCCGGTGTCACCCTGCTCGGCGACGCGGCCCACGTGATGTCCCCGTTCGCGGGGGAGGGGGCCAACCTCGCGATGCTGGACGGTGCCGAGCTCGCCCTCGCCCTGGTGGCCCGTCCGGAGGACCGCGAGGCGGCCCTCGCCGAGTACGAGCAGGCGATGTTCCCGCGGGCCGAGGCCGCTGCCGCCGACTCGGCCGCCAACCTGGTGGTCTGCTTCCAGGACGATGCGCCGCTCGGCCTGCTCGAGGTGTTCGGCGGCTGATCCCGAACTCGCTTACCAGGGTGCGAAGTTGACCGCCGGGCTCGACCTGCGGCGAGCCGCGTCCTAGGATCGTCCACAGACGACATCGCGTGCCGGTCACCGGCCGGGTGAGGCATGGAGGTGTCGTGAGTGCCCTCGGAGGCATTCCACTCATGGCAGTCCAGCTCAACCACACCATCATCCATGCGCTGAACGCGCAGCAGTCCGCCGAATTCCTCGCGCACATCCTCGGGTTGGAGGTCGGCACCCCCTGGGGGCCGTTCGTCCCGGTGGACACCGCCAACGGCGTCACCCTCGACTTCGCGGCCATCCCGGCCGAGTCGATCGTGATGCAGCACTACGCGTTCCTGGTCTCGGAGGAGGAGTTCACCGCCGCCTTCGAGCGCATCAAGGAGGCGGGGATCACCTACTACGCGGACCCGCACTTCAAGCAGCCGGGCGAGATCAACCACAACGACGGCGGGCGCGGGGTCTACTTCCTCGACCCGGCGGGCCACGGCATGGAGATCATCACCCGCCCGTACGGCGGCTGACGGACCCACTGGGGCGGGCGGTGGCCTCAGCTGCCGCCCGTTCCACCCGTCCCGCCGGAGACTCCGGCGCCCGGCCAGGACTCCTCCAACTGCCCATCTCCACGCACGGTGTAACGCGTCGTCGAACCGGCACCGGTGTGCGAGACCCGCTCCTCCCGGACCAGCGCGCCGCCCTCGATCCGCCAGGCCGCAGTGGCCTGCGGGTCGGCCACCGAGGAGCGGGAGGCCAGCAGGACGGGGGTGTCGGCGCTGAAGCCGTACAGCTGCACCAGGTCCACCGGTGCCGATCCCTCGGCCCGGCGCAGCACCACCAGCGCCGCCGGGGCGCCGTGGTAGCGGGCGGGCAGCACGGTGGAGAGGCCGACCTGCACGCCCTCCACCGCCGAACGCCCGTCCCGCAGCCGGATCGCCGGGCCGCCGGACAGGTCGGCGTAGCTGCGGTTGGGCCAGTCCACCGCAGGCAGCGCAACCCCGACGGCGGGGCCGAGCCCGGCGTCGGCGGCCCCCCGGGCGACCGCCGCGAACGGCGCGGCAGGCGCTTGGGCGCCGTCGATCGAGACCGAGACGGGTGAGCCGGACGTACCGGGCGCGCTCACGCCAGGGGCCGGGCGCATGCCCTGGTTGCTGCGGTTCTCGCAGCCCTGCGCTGCCGCGATGGCCAGCGCCACCCCGACGGTGACCGTCACGAAGACCACCACCCGCTGCCGGAGCAGCCGGCGCCTGGCCTCGGCGGGGCGGCCCGGCAGGGTGTGCTGGCGGTCCCGCTGGGGACCGCCCTGGCGTGGTGCCGGCGGTACGGGACGGCCGTTCGGGCCGGTCTGACGCTCCCTCACCGGCCCGTCGGCCAGCGCCTGCGGCATCGGGGCGGTGGCGGACTGGCGGCCGGGACCGGCCGGGCGGCGGAGCGGCGGCGGAC
>NZ_JBFUMY010000037.1:0-117263 GCF_054049135.1 Kitasatospora sp. P5_F3
GCGGACGGCGCCGAGCACGGCCGGGCGGCGCGGCGCGTCGGTGTCCGGCCGGTTGGGGACGATCAGGGTGTCCGCCGTCTCGGCGGCCGCCAGGTCGGCCACGCCGGTGAGGGTGAAGAAGCCGTCCCGCATCAGCGTCTCGGGTGCGGGCGAGCAGAGCCTGAACTCGTAGAGGTCGCGCCCGATTTCGGGGCGTCGGAGGCCGAACACCTCGGTGGCGCAGCCGAGCTCGAAGGGGTTGGAGTTCTCGTCCACGATCACGACCACGCGGTGCGGCCCGGTCTGCGGGGATTCTTGCGGCATGTGCGATTCCTAGCACTCACGGTGCCGGTCGGCCAAGGGCCAGGATCAGCTCATGACCGCCACACCGATCGCTCTCGACACCGCGCTGGCCTCCTTCGACGCTCTCTGGAGCCCCCGGATCGTCACCCGCGTCAACGACTACGACGTCCGGATCGCCAAGGTGCACGGCGAGCACATCTGGCACGCCCACGACGACACCGACGAGTTCTTCCTGGTCCTGGAGGGGGAGTTGCACATCTCGCTGCGCGAGCCCGCCGGGGAGCGCACCGTGGTGCTGCCGAAGGGCGCCGTCTTCACCGTCCCCCGGGGCACCGAGCACCGGCCGTCCGCCCCCTCGGGTGCCGCGATCCTGATGTTCGAGCCCAGCGGCACCGCCACGGTCGGCGACCGCCACGACGAGATCCCCGACCATGTGGACGCCACCACGGGACACCCGCTCACGTCCTGGTGAACTTGGCCGTGCGCGGTTGCGCCGAAGTGGTGGCACTTCCTACGGTCGTCACTATGAGTATTCCAACGGAAGCTATCGGTAGCATCCCGCGACCGCGCGCCCTGCAAGAGGCCCTGGCCGATCACGCCGAAGGGCGGCTGAGCGCAGCAGATCTGACGAAGCTGCAGGAGCAGGCGACGGCCGAGACCCTGGCCGCCCTGGAGGAGTTGGGCTGCACCGTCCTGGTGGACGGGGAGCAGGCCAAGCCCAGCTCTGTCACCTATCCCCTGGCGGGGTTGGCCACGCTCGCCCCGGACGGTGCGGTCATCCCGTACGCCGACGGCCACACCCGGCAACTGCCCAAGCTCACCGCCGGGCCGTTCCGCTACCAGGTCCGCGCGGAGAGCTATCTGCGGGACGCCCGGCGGCACACCCGACGTCCGGTCAAGCAGGCGGTGATCGCACCGTCCGCGCTCAGCCTGCTCTACCCCGGCGATCCGATCGACGGCTACCCGCGGGACGCGTTCCTGCGTGATCTGGCGAACGAGGCCGAGGCCGATATCCGCGGCTGCCTGGACGCGGGTGCGCACGCGGTCCAACTGGACTTCACCGAAGGCCGGTTGTCCCTGAAGCTCGACCCGTCCGGATCCGTGCTGGACGACTTCATCGCGCTCAACAACGAGGTGCTCGGCCGGTTCGACGCCGAGCAGCGGTCGCGCCTCGGCGTGCACACCTGCCCGGGCGGTGACCACGACTCCACCCACAGCCTGGACGTCGACTACGCGGGGCTGCTGCCCAAGCTGTTCCAGCTGAAGGTCGGCAACTTCTACGTCCAGCTGGCCAGCGAGTCGGACCCCGACCGGGTACTCGGCATCATCGCCGACCAACTCCGTCCGGGTATTCGGGTATTCGTCGGGGTGACCGACCCGATCGACCCCGTCGTGGAGACTCCGGAGCAGGTCCGTGACCGGGTGCTGACGGCGGCCCGGTACATCCCGGTGGACCAGTTGGGCACCACCGACGACTGCGGCTTCGCGCCGTTCGCCGACGACGTCTCGACCTCGCGCGACCTGGCCTTCGCCAAGATCGCGGCCCGGGTGCGGGGCACGGCGATGGCGGCGCAGAAGCTCGGTCTCTGAACCCTCGGCGGTGGCCTGCCCGAGCGGGCAGGYCAGCTCGGAGCGGTAGATGCTCGCGGGCAGCAGCAGCACCCCTGCCTCCTCGACCAGCCGGGCGCAGAAGGTCTCCACGCCCTCGGCGCCCAGGTAGCGCGGGTAGGCGACGCAACCGCCGTCGGGCGCCTGCCAGTCGAAGAGCTCGGCGAAGTCGGCGAAGAACGCGTCGAAGAGCGGGAGGTTCGCCGCCAGCAGTGCCCGGTTGCGGCCGAGGATGGTGTCACGGGCCTTGAGGGCGATCCGGGCCAATACCTCGCTGGGGGCCGAGTTGCAGATCGTGGTGTAGTGCTTGGCCCGCTCCAGCCGGGACCGCAACTCGCGGTCGCGGCAGGCGATCCAGCCGATCCGCAGACCCGGCAGGCCGAGCGCCTTCGAGGTGACGTTCAGTGAGAGGGCGCCCGGCGAGAGGTCGGCGGCCTGCGGCAGCGTACGGGCGGGGTCGCGCTCCAGGCCGCGGTAGACCTCGTCGCTGAACAGGTGGATGCCGCGCTCCTCGCAGAGCTGCACCAGGGCGGCGAAGTCGGCGGCGTCGATCACCTTGCCGGTGGGGTTGTTGGGGAAGTTGACCGACAGCACCCGGGTGTTCGGGCGTAGCGCGGCCCGCACCCGGTCCAGGTCCAACGCCCAGTCCCGGTCAGGGTCCAGGGCCACGCCGGTGACCTCGCAGAGGGCGAGCGGGATGGTCTCGGCGGCCTGGTAGTTCGGGGTGACCACCACGGCGTGGTCGCCGGGGCCGAGCAGCACGTTCATCGCCAGGTAGAGCGCCTCCTCGGCGCCGGCGAAGCAGATCACGTCGTCCGGCCCTGCCAGCTCGTACGTCGCGGCGATCGCCTCGCGCAGGCCCGGGTCGCCGAAGGTCTCGGTGTAGCCGAGCGGGAGGTGCTCGAAGGCTTCGCGGTCCCCGTCGTCGGCCAGCGCGAGCAGCTCGCCCAGGGTCATGGTCTGGGCGTCGGAGGCGGTGAGATGGTGACGAGCGGTGAACTCCCAGCGGGAGAAGTAGGTTTCGAGCCGGAAGTCGGGCAGTCGGGTCATGGTGCCAGTCCTTCGGAGGGAGTCGCCCTGAGCTCGGTCAGCAGGGCGTAGACGGTGGACCGGGACACCTGCAGGGCCTCGGCGACGGCGGGTGCGGCCCGGCGGACCGCGAACACCCCGGCCTGCTCCAGCTCGGCCAGCACGGCCAGCCGGTCCTGCCGGGTGAGCCGCTCGACCGGGCGGCCGTGCTCGCGGACGTAGCCGCCGACCGCGTGCTGGATGCGCTCGGACCAGTCCTGCTCGAACAGCGGCTCCGGGCGCCGCACGGTCGGCGCCCCGAAGGCGGACAGCACGGCGGCGGCCCGCTCGAGCGGCGTCCGGTCGAGGTTGACGCAGAGCACCGCCGCCGCTCGGCCGTCCCCGTCGCGCAGGACGGCGCTGACCGAGGACAGCCGGCGGCCGTCCGCGAGCAGCTTCTCGTACGGCCCGTAGACGTCCCGGGCTGCCGGGTCCAGCGCGTCCAGCTCACCGAGCAGCGAGGGGTCGCCCGCCCGGCGGGAGGTCAGCGGGTGCCAGATCCGCAGCACCCGGTCGGTGTCTGGATCGTGCAGCACCACCTCGGCGTACGGGCCGAGCAGCAGCGCCACGGCCTCGCACACCGGGCCCCACATCCGCACCCGGGGGTCCTCCGCGCTCTTCGTCATGTCTGGACTGTACGTCCGGATTGGACGGAGAGTCCAGCGGCGCGCCGGGTGATCAGGCGCTCGGCCACCAGCAGGTTGATCAGCCAGGCCGACCAGGCCCCACTGGTGTACGCCTGCTCGAACGGGACCCCGGCCGCCGCCCCGACCGTCAGCCAGAGCCGGAAGGTCACCCCGGTGAAGATCAGCGCGTACGAGCGGATCATCCAGACCTGGTGCCGGGCCACCCGACCTCGCCGGATCGAGCCGAACGCCGCCCCGGTGGTGAGCAGCACGGCGACGCCGAGCGCGGCGAACCCGGCTGGGGCGACCGGACCGAACAGGCCCTTCGGCACCAGCAGCAGCCCGCCGACCGCCGTCGCCAGCGCACTCACCAGGTAGACCCGACCGACGAACCGGTGCACGGCGGGGCGGCGGGCGCGCAGCCGGGGCAGGAACTGCCAGGGCCCCAGCAGCAGGGCCAGCACCGCCCCGCCGACGTGCAGGGTGAGCGGGGCGAGCGAGGCCAGGTAGGTGGCCCGCTGCTCCGGCAGGAAGGTCTCCGGGTCGAGCGTGAGGTAGCGGGCGGACAGCAGGGCGATCGCGGTGGCCAGGAACGTGACGGTGAGCCAGCCGGAACGGCGGAGCAGCGCAGCGGAGTTCATGGCCAGGAGGCTAGGGAGCAGGCGCCGCCCGGGGCGTCCCCCCGGTGAGGTGGACCGAGTACCCCCACAGGGCGATGTGCCGGGCCCGCCGCCTCGCTACCGTTCGGCTCATGACGGCCCTGACCCGAAGGCTCACCCTCGCCGGCAGCTGGCGCAAGCCGACCGCTCCGGTCCTGGACGGCCTGCCGGCGCTCGCCTTCCTGCTCGCGATGCTGACTGAACGGCTGCTCACCACACCGGAGTTGCCTGCCCTGCTGCTGAGCGTAGTGATCGCCGGGGCACTGGCCTGGCGGCGCCGGGCCCCGCTGACGGCGTATCTGCTCGGCACCGCCGCGCTGGCGGTGGAGGCGCAGACCGTGCTGCCGGGTCCGATGTCGCCGTACGCCAACCTGATCGGCCTGTACGCGCTCGGCCGGTACGCGACCCGGAGCCGGGCCCGGTCCGGGCCGGTGATCGTGCTGGTCGGCATGGCCGGGTACTTCGGTGACCTCGTGGTGCCCGCCGGGGTGCTGCTGGTCTGGCTGCTGGCCTGGGCGCTCGGCTATGCCGCCGCGCTGCGGCAGGAGGAGCGCACGGTCGCCCGGCGGCAGCTCCGGCGGCGGGTGGCGGAGGAGGAACGGGCCCGGATCGCCCGGGAGTTGCACGACATCGTCGGCCACACGCTGAACCTGATGCTGGTCCAGGCCGGGGCCGCCCGGCGGGTCCTGCCGCGCGATCCGGAGCAGACGGTCGAGCTGCTGTCGGGTCTTGAGCACACCGGCCGGGAGGCGCTCGACGAACTGGACCGGGTGCTCGGCCTGTTGCGCCGCAACGGGCCGTCGGACGGCCCGAGCCTGCAACCGGGCCTGGCCGATCTGCCCCGGCTGGTCGGGCGGTTGGAGCAGGCCGGGCTCCGGGCCACCGTCCGGATCGACGCCGGGGCCGGCCGACTGCCGCGCACCATCGACGTGTCGGCGTACCGGATCGTGCAGGAGGCGCTGACCAACACGGTCAAGCACGGGCGGGCCGAGACCGTGGAGATCACGGTCGGCCGGAGCTCGGAGGTGCTGGACATCCTGGTGCTGGACGGCGGACGGGGCGCGCCCGGCGGGTACGTCCCGGGCCGGGGGCTGCTGGGCATCGCCGAGCGGGTCGCCATGTTCGGCGGCAGCGTCGAGCACGGCAGCGTGTCGCAGCCCGGTGGGGGTGAAGGGGGCGGGTTCCGGCTGCGGGTGACGCTTCCGGTCGGGTGAGCATCCGGGTGCTGCTGGCCGACGACGACGCCCTGCTGCGGGCCGGGATCGCGCTGGTGCTCGGCACCGAGGACGGTATCGAGGTGGTCGGCCAGGCCGCCGACGGGTTGCAGGCGGTCGAGCTGTGCGCGGCGCTGACCCCGGACGTGGTGCTGATGGACGTCCGGATGCCCGGGATCGACGGCGTCGAGGCGACCCGGCGGATCGTCGCGGCCGGGCTGCCCGTCAGGGTGCTGGTGCTGACGACGTTTCACCATGACGAGTACGTCTGGGGCGCGCTGCTGGCCGGTGCCGACGGGTTCCTGCTCAAACGGGCCTCACCGGAGCGGCTGGTGGACGCCGTGCAGACGGTGGCCGCCGGTCAGGCCCTGCTGGACCCGGCGGTCACCCGGGACCTGGTCGCCCACCTGGTCGCCCGGGCGCCCGCCCCGCCACCGTCGGCTGCCGACCGTCGGCTGGAACGGCTGACCGCCCGGGAGCGGCAGGTGCTGCGGGAGGCGGCCGAGGGACACTCGAACGCGGAGATTGCGGAGCTGCTGGTCCTCGCCGAGTCCACCGTGAAGACCCACATGAAGCGGGTGGTCGCCAAGACCGGCGCCCGGGACCGCGCCCAGGCGGTCGCCATCGCCCACCGGAGCGGGCTGATGGCGACCCCTGGCCCGGACGGCCAATGGCGAGACAGGCCCTAGAGCTGCTCGGCGACCATGGTGGCGAACTCGTCCGGGGTGATGATCCGGATGCCCAGCTCCTCGGCCTTGGTGCGCTTGGAGCCGGCCTTCTCGCCCGCGACCAGCAGGGTGGTGCGCTTGGAGACCGAGGAGGAGGCCTTGCCGCCCGCGCGCTCGATCAGCTCGTTCATCTCGTTGCGGGAGAGCTCGCCCAGGGCGCCGGTCATCGAGCCGGTGACCACCACGGCCTGGCCGGAGAGCGGGCCCTCCTGGACGTCCTCGGTGGAGGTGACGACCGCGGTCGGTTCGGTCTCCGCGATACCGACGTTCTGGGCGATCAACTTGTCCAGCAGCGGCGCCAGTTCGGTGAGCTCGGCGACGATCACCCGGGCCTTCTCGGTGCCGATGCCGGGCACCCCGGCCAGGGTGTCCTGGTCGGCGGCCCGGATGGCGGCCATGCTGCCGAAGTGCGCGGCGATCCGGCGCGACATGGTCCGGCCGGTGCCCCGGACGCCGAGCGCGCAGAACACCCGGCCCAGCGGCTGGTGGCGGGCGGTCTCCAGGGCGGCGAGCAGGTTGTCTGCGCTGGTCTCGCCCATCCGCTCCAGGGTGAGCAGCTGATCCCTGGTCAGGGTGAACAGGTCGGCGAGGTCGGCGACCAGGCCGGAGTCGACCAGCTGGACCGCCCGGGTGCCGCCGAGGCCCGCGATGTCGAGCTGGTCGCGCGCGGCGGCGTACCGGATCGAGGCGACCGCCTGGCAGCCGCGCCCCTGCACGCAGCGCCAGCGCTGCTCGGAGGTGTCGATGTCACCGCCGCAGCGCGGGCAGACCTCCGGGAAGACGATCGGCTGCTCGGCGCCGGTGCGCTGCTCGACCAGCGGCGCCTCCACCCGGGGGATCACGTCGCCGGCCCGGTAGACGAAGACCTGATCGCCCGTCATCAGCCCGCGCCGGGTGATGTCGGCGGGGTTGTGCAGGGTCGCGTAGGTGACCGTGACGCCGTCGATCACGACCGGCTCCAGCACCGCGCGGGGCGCGATGATGCCGGTACGGCCGACGTTCCACTCCACCTCCAGCAGGCGGGTGACCTTGTGCTGGGCGGGCAGCTTGCGGGCCACCGCCCAGCGCGGGGCCCGGGAGCCCGCCCCGGCCTGCTGCTGGTCGGCGGCGGAGTCCGCCTTGACCACCACACCGTCGATGCCGAACGGCAGCACCGGCCGGAGCGCGGCGATCTCGTCGATCCGCTGCTGCACCTCCTCGACCGTGGCGCAGCGCCGGGGCTCGGCCGCCGTACCGGCGGCGGTGTGCGCGCCCAGCTCGGCGATCCGCTCCAGCAGCTCGCTGTGGCCGAGGCCCTCAAGACCGACGGCGTCGTACGCGAACAGCGTCAGCTCGACCCGGTACGGGCGGTCCTTGGCCCGCAGGGTGCCGGCCGCGCCGCTGCGCGGGTGGGCGAACGGGGCGGCGCCGTGTGCGGTGCGGGTCTCGTTGGCCAGCTCGAACTGCTCGTGGGTGAGCAGGACTTCACCGCGCAGCTCCAGATCGACCGGCTCGGTCAGGGTGGCGGGCAGGCCGAGCACGGCGTCGGCGGAGTGCGTGATGTCCTCGCCCGCCAGACCGTCGCCCCGGGTGAGCACCTGGACCAGCCGACCGGCGCGGTACCGGGCGGCAACCGCCAGGCCGTCCAGCTTCGGCTCCACGCACCAGCCGTCCACCGGCCGCCCGAGCCGACGCTCCAGGCCGGCCGCCCAGGCGGTGAACTCCTCGGCCGAGAAGACGTTGTCCAACGAGAGCATCGGCACCGAGTGCGGGACGTCGCCGTCGGCTGCGCCGCCCGCCACCTTGCCGGTCGGGGAGTGCTCCAACACCTCGGCCGGGTGGGCGAGTTCGTACGCCTCGATGGCCCGCACCAGGGCGTCGTACTCGTCGTCACCCAGCGGGGTCGAGCCGTCGTCGTAGTAGGCCGCGGCTGCCCGGACGGCGGTTTCCACGGCGTCGGAGTAGGCGGCAAGGGAGGCGAGAGTGGCTGCGTCCGTCATACCCACATCATCTCGTCCGGCACTGACATCGCCATGGATCCCGGGCCCGCCGCTGGTGACTCTGGGTAGTGAAAGAGGAGGCGGAGCCCCCCTCTTTCGAGTGCTCGGCGAAGTGGAATCCCAGCTATTGGTCAAAGGTCGGTCAAGTGTATTAATGATCCCTTTTTCGTCCGGTACAGTTTCCGTATGGGACATCGTGAGGATCTGCTGGAGGGCGCCAAGCGGTGCCTTATCGAAAAAGGTTACGGCCGTACGACCACCAGAGACATCGTCGCGGCTTCCGGAGCCAACCTGGCGTCCATCGGCTATCACTACGGATCGAAGGAGGCGCTGCTCAACGCCGCCCTCCTGGAGGCACTGGACGACACCGGCGGGGAGTACCAGCCGACCTCGGTCGAGGACCCGCGGCCCGGCGCCGACCCGCTGGAGCGGTTCGAGGCGGCCTGGGCTCAGATCGTCGAGAAGTACACCACTCGCCGACAGTTGCTGCTGGCCAGTTTCGAGGTGTTCGCGCAGGTGGACAGGGTTCCCGAGCTGCGAGCGGCGTTGGCCGACGGGATCCAGCAGGGGCGCGAGTCGATGGCCGAGCTGTTCCAGAGCATCGCCGGCGACAGCGCCGAGCCGCTCGACGAGGAGCGGCAGAACGCGATCGGTTCGTTCTACCAGGCGCTGGCCACCGGAGTGATGGCGCAACTGCTGGTGGACCCGGACCGGGCCCCGACCGCACGTGATCTGACCCTTGCCCTGCGGACGATGGTGAACTGGCAGCCGGCTCTTCTTCCGGAGCCCGAGCCCGTTCAGATCTGACCTGGATCCGACGCGGATCCGGGTTTCGGAAAACAATTCGGAGAATGCCGAAATGACCGGCGGTCGAGGAATTCCTCGACCGCCGGTTCACGTTTTCCGGCGCTGTTCCCAGAGGGTTCGTCAGATACGGTGCAGAACGAAATCGTCGGTGGTCTCACCCTTGAAAAGCAGGTCGGGACGGCCACTCAGCGTGTAGTCGCCGTGCGGGGTGACCAGCACGTCGGTGGGCAGCCGCTCGGGCCACGGCTGGACGCGCTGGATCTCGTGCGCGGCGGACCAGCTGCGGTCGGTCGGGCGGAGCACGATGACCGCGTCCACGCCGGCCGGGTTCGCCAGGTCGTTGCTGACCACGAGCAGGGTGCCGTCCGGGCGCAGCGCGATCGAGTCGCCGCCGACGATCGGACGGTCCAGCGTGACCGGGTGGGCCTGCTCCGGAGCGTCCAGCGGGATCCGGACCAGCTGGCCGGTGCTGTACTGCAGGGTCAGCAGGAAGCCGGCCGGGTGCAGCAGCAGACCGATCACACCGGCGCCGGTGCCCAGCTCCCAGCCGGGAGAGATCACCGAGGTGTCGGCCAGCACCGAGGCCTGACCGTCGGTGGTGACCTTGTAGATCTTGTTGGCGGCGGGGTCGCTGACGTAGGCGGTGCCGTCCTTGTCGATGGCGACCCGGTCGGCGGCGTGCATCGGCTCCTCGCCGAGGCTGAGGTCCACCAGGAACAGCTGACGGCCGGTGCTCAGCTCGAAGACGCCGAGCCCGGACTCCTTGAGGTAGGTCTCCGGGGTGGACCGGGTGCCGAGGCCCAGGTCGTGGTAGCCGAGCAGCAGTCGGTCACGGTGGACGTCGACGGCTATCCCGACGGACGAGACGATCTTCGGGTCGGGGTCGCTGACCAACGGGGTCACCGAGCCGTCGGAGTTCAGGATCGAGGCGGTGCCGTGCCGGGTCGAGCTCAGCAGGATGGCCTTGCGCCGGGGGTCCCAGGTCATGCCCTCCGGGTGCAGGGAGTCGGCGTGGCCGGTGATGACTCCGGGGTAGGGGCAGGACGAGGCCGTCTCGGTGGCGGCCTCGGCCGAGGGTGTCAGACCGGCCGTGGCAGCGGCGGCGACCACTGCGGCCCCGAGCACGCCGCGGCGGCTGATCTCAGTGTCGGTCATGTTCTTCGTCTCCTGGTGGGACAGGCGTGCACGGACCACGAGCGCCCGACGGCGAGACGGGAAACTTGGGCAGGATCGACGACGCCGCCGCACTGGGTTCGTCCGGGAACGGGTGCCCCCAGCATCGAACTTGGCACGAAACTAGTCCCGCGAAGGTTCCGCCCCCACCCCTATCCGCCCCCTGTCCGACCGGCGCCTACCGGACGTGGACCGGGAGCGACTCGACGCCGTACACGATCGACAGCTTGCGGAACGCCAGCTCCTCCGGGGGCACCGCCAGCCGGAGTTCGGGGAACCGCCGGACCAGGGCGGGGAAGGCGGCGCGCAGCTCCATCTTGGCCAGCTCGGCGCCGATGCAGCGGTGCATGCCGTACCCGAAGGCCAGGTGCGAGGGGCCCTGGCGGTCGCCGTCGAAGCTCTCCGGGTCGGCGCCGAAGACGGCGTCCCGGTTGGCGCCGCTGAGCGAGCAGAGCACCACGTCGCCCGCCGCGATCCGGGTGCCGGCGATCTCCATGTCCTCCCGGGCGAAGCGCGGGAAGGCCATCTGAACGACCGTCAGGTAGCGCAGCAGCTCGTCGACGAACGGGGCGGTCGCGGCGTCGTCGTCCCGGATCCTGGCGAAGGCCACCGGGTCCTGCAGCAGCACCAGCGAACCGAGCGCCAGCATGCTCGCGGTGGTCTCGAAGCCACCGGTCAGCACCCCGTCGGCGAGACCGGCCAGCTCCTGGTCGTCGATGTCGTCGCCGTACTCCTTGATCAGCATGCCGAGCAGCCCGTCGCCCGGCTCCACCCGCTGGCGCTGCACGACCTCCTGGAGGTAGGCCAGCGACTCGGTGATCGCGCCGAACGTGCCGCCCGCCCCGGCGAACAGGTCGAACCTGGCGGTGCCGAGCCGCTGGAAGTCCTCGCGGTCCTCGTACGGTATGCCGAGCAGCTCGCAGATGGTCAGCGAGGGGATCGGCAGCGCGTAGTGCTCCACCAGGTCGACCGGGCCGGGTCCGGCGGCGGCCATCTGGTTGAGCTGCTCGGTGACCAGGGCGTCGATCCGGGGGCCGAGCCGGCTGAGCCTGCGCATGGTGAACTCGGGGGTCAGCCGGCGCCGCAGCCGGGTGTGCACCGGCGGGTCGCTGAAGCCCAGGCCCCCCGGGTTCTGACCCTCGGTCAACCCGGCGTTCCCGATCAGGTTGGCGAAGTCGCTGCTGAAACCGGTCGGCCGGCCCAGCACCTGCTTGACCTCCTCGTAGCCGGTCACCAGCCAGGCGTTGAAGCCGAACGGCAGCGGCACCCGGCTGATCGGCGCGGCCGCCCGGGTGGTGGCCATCGCCGGGACCGGGTCCAGTCCGTCCCGTTTGAGTGGCATCAGGACCGATTCGGGCAGGAATGAGATATCGGAGAGGTCGAAGCCGTTCCGTGCGGTCCGGGCGAGGTAGCGGCGCCCGATCCAACTGGTCGCACGTGAACGGAGTTTGGTCATCAGCACTGGGTGCTCCAATCCGGGCAGGAGGCCGACTGGCCATGGGGTCGTCGAGCGGCCGTGCGCGGCGGCGGGCCTCAGCGTATCCAGAGACGGTCGTACGTATGACAGCCGGATGGCCGTTAGGGGTTCCACCGGAGCTCTCAGGGGGGTGAGTCGGCTGGTGACGCCGTCCGGGCCCGATTTGAATGAATCGTTCGACCGCTTTCTGAATCACCCGACCGGTTGGAGAGGTGGAGCGTGACTACTGTTGAGGAGGCCCTGGCGGTGCGGCAGGACGTCGTAGGACGTCCTGACATGCGGGCCAGGGTCGACGAGTTGCTGGCGACCAAGGACGAGGTGGCGCAGGGTGCGCCGCAGGCGACCCTGAACCAGCGGGCCAAGGGGAAGCTGACGGTCCGTGAACGGATCGACCTGCTCTTCGACGAGGGGACCTTCCGCGAGATCGAACAGCTCCGCCGGCACCGGGCGACCGGTTTCGGGCTGGAGAACCGGCGCCCGCACACCGACGGTGTGATCACCGGGTGGGGCAAGGTCTGGGGCCGGACGGTCTTCGTCTACGCCCACGACTTCCGGATCTTCGGCGGCTCGCTCGGCGAGGCGCACGCGGAGAAGATCCACAAGGTGATGGACCTGGCCGAGGCGGCCGGTGCGCCGCTGGTCAGTCTCAGCGACGGGGCCGGGGCCCGGATCCAGGAGGGCGTCACCGCGCTGGCCGGGTACGGCGGTATCTTCCGCCGCAACGTGCTGGCCTCCGGGGTGATCCCCCAGATCTCGGTGATGCTCGGCCCCTGCGCGGGCGGTGCGACCTACTCGCCCGCGCTGACCGACTTCGTCTTCATGGTCCGGGACATCTCGCAGATGTACATCACCGGACCCGACGTGGTGAAGTCCGTGACCGGCGAGACGATCAGTCACGACGGGCTCGGCGGCGCCGAGGTGCACGCGGCGGTCTCCGGCGCGGCCGGCTTCCTGCACGACAACGAGGCCGACTGCATCGAGGACGTCCGGCACCTGCTCTCGCTGCTGCCGTCCAACAACCGTGAACTGCCGCCCGTGGAGCTCTCCGAGGACCCGCCGGACCGGCGCAACGAGGCGCTGCTCGACCTGGTGCCGGCCGACCCCAACCGGGCCTACGACATGCGCAAGGTGATCGAGGAGATCGTCGACGACGCCGACTTCTTCGAGGTGCACGCGTCCTGGGCCACCAACATCCTGTGCGGGCTGGCCCGGCTTGACGGGCATGTGGTCGGCATCGTGGCCAACCAACCCGCTTCGTTCGCCGGGGTGTTGGACATCAACGCGAGCGAGAAGGCCGCGCGCTTCGTGCAGCTCTGCGACGCGTTCAGCATCCCGCTGGTGACCCTGGTCGACGTGCCCGGCTTCCTGCCGGGCCGGGACCAGGAGCACGAGGGCATCATCCGGCACGGCGCCAAGCTGCTCTACGCGTACTGCAACGCGACCGTGCCGCGGATCCAGCTGATCCTGCGCAAGGCCTACGGCGGCGCGTACATCGTGATGGACTCCCGCTCGATCGGCACCGACATCTCCTACGCCTGGCCCACCAACGAGATCGCCGTGATGGGCGCCGAGGGTGCGGCCAACGTGGTGTTCCGCCGGGAGATAGCGGCCGCCGACGATCCCGAGGCGGCCCGGCAGCAGCGGATCAAGGAGTACCAGGAGGAGTTGATGCACCCGTACTACGCGGCCGAGCGCGGCCTGGTCGACGATGTCATCGACCCGGCGCTGACCCGGTCCACCCTGATCGACGCGCTGGCGATGCTGCGCGCCAAGCACACCCGGCTGCCGGCCCGCAAGCACGGAAACCCGCCGGTGTAGTGATGACGCAGACGACACAGGAGTTGTCGCGGATCACCGTGGTCCGGGGTGCCCCGGACCCGGAGGAGCTCGCCGCCGCCGTGGTGGCGCTGCTCGCCCTGGCCCGGCGGCGGKCCTCCGCCSCCGGGCCGGGCGGCCGTCCGCGCCTGGGCGCCGGTTGGGAGCCGGAGGGCTTCGGTGCGCCCGGGGCCTGGAACGGCGGCTCTAGGACCACCCGGCCGTGAGCACGGCAGTTGTCCGCGAAGTTGTGAGAGAGGAAGCTCAACCACCATGTCAGTGACGTCCGTTGAGAGCGGGGCCTGGACCCGAAGGTTCCATCCGGCGCCGGAGGCCCCGACCAGGCTGGTCTGCTTCCCGCACGCCGGCGGGTCGGCCACCTACTACTTCCCCGTCTCCCGGGCGCTGTCGCCCGGTCTTGACGTGGTCTCGATCCAGTACCCCGGCCGGCAGGACCGGCGCCACGAGCCCGGTGTCGACTCGGTGGACCGGCTCGCCGACCTGGTGGTCGAGGAGCTGGGGGACTGGCTGGACCGCCCGCTGGCGCTGTTCGGCCACAGCCTGGGCGCCACGCTGGCGTTCGAGGTGGCCAAGCGGCTCGAGCGGCGCGGCGTGGTGCCGGTGGCGCTGTTCGCGTCCGGCCGCCGGGCGCCGTCCCGGCACCGTCCGGGGCGGGTCCACCTGTACGGGGACGCCGAGTTGATCGCCAACCTGAAGAAGATGAGCGGGACGGACGCCCAGGTGCTGGGCGACGACGAGATGCTGCAGATGATCATGCCCGCGATCCGCAGCGACTACAAGGCCGCCGAGACCTACCAGTACCGCCCGGGGCCGAAGTTGAGCTGCCCGATCATCGCGCTGACCGGCGACGAGGACCCGGAGGTGAACCTGGAGGAGGCCCGGGCGTGGTCCGAGCACACCACGGCCGGCTTCGAGATGCAGGTCTTCCAGGGCGGGCACTTCTACCTCAACCAGCACGCCCCGGCGGTGCTGCGGGCGATCACCACCCAACTGGGCGGCTGACCGCGGGAACAGCAAAGGACGGCGGGCCGGGGTGTGAACCCGGTCGGGGTGCCCTCGCCGTCCTCGCCCTCCACCGGGGCGATGTCCTTCGGCAGCTTGCCGAGGACGACCGCGGAGAGGATCGCGCCGAAGATCATGACGCCACCGGCGGTGATCGCCGCCGCGTGCATGCCGTCGGTGAACGCCACCCGGGCGATCCGGACGACGGTGTCGCGGACATCGGCCGGGAGCTGGTTGGCCACCGCGACGGCGTCGCCCAGCGCCTCCCGGGCGTGCTGCGCGACGTTGGCCGGCAGGTCGGCCGGCAGCTTGTCGGCCAGGTTGCCGCGGTAGACGGCGAAGCCGACGCTGCCCAGGACTGCCATACCGGCAGCACCACCGAACTGCTGGGTGGTCTCCAGCATGGCGGACGCCGAGCCGGACTTGGCCTTCGGAACGGTGGACAGCGCCAGGTCACCGACCAGGACCATGGCCATCATCAGACCGACGTTCGCCACGCCGACACCGGTGAGCAGCACCCACAGCGGGGAGTCGTACTCGGCGGTCAGGACGAAGGCGTAGCCGAAGATGGAGACCGTGAAGCCGGCGCTGATGACGTAGGCGCGGTGCATCTTCTGGGACAGCACGGCCGCGACCGGGCCGGCCACCGCGACCGCGAAGGACGGGATCAGGCACCACAGACCGGCGCTCAGCGCGCTGAGCCCGAGCACCGACTGCAGGTACTGGGTGGAGAAGATGCCGAAGCCGACGATCGCGAACATCGCCGTGGTGTTGATCGCCGCCGAGCCGCCGAAGCCGCGGCTGAGCAGCAGCTTGGTGTCGATCATCGGGGTCTCGAGGGCGCGCTGACGGCAGATGAACAGCACACCGACCACGATGCCGGCCCCGAGCGCGATGCCCGAGCCCAGGTTGAACTTGTCGGCGGCCAGCGTCTGCATGGCGTAGATGACCGGGAGGATGGCGCCGAGCGAGAGGACCGCGCTGGGCAGGTCGAAGCGGCCCGGGTTGGGGTCCTTGGACTCCGGCAGCAGGATCGGTGCCAGCACCAGCATCAGGATCATCGCCGGGATGTTGAGCAGGAAGACCGAGCCCCACCAGAAGTGGTCCAGCAGCAGGCCGCTGACCACCGGGCCGATGGCGACGCCGAGGCCGGTACCGGCGGTCCAGATGCCCACCGCGGCGGTGCGCTCCTTCTCGTCCCGGAAGATGTTCAGGATCAGGGCCCGGGTCGAGGGCATCAGGGTCGCGCCGCCGATGCCCAACAGGGCTCGGGCGATGATGAGTTCGTTGGCGGTGCCGGCGTAGGCGGCGCCCACCGAGGCGAGACCGAAGCCGAGGATGCCGATGATCAGCAGCTTGCGGCGGCCGATCCGGTCGGCCAGCGAGCCCATGGTGACCAGCAGGCCCGCCAGGATGAAGCCGTAGATGTCGAAGATCCACAGCTGCTGGTCGGTGGTCGGAAGCAGGTCGGCACTGAGGAAGGGCACCGCGAAGTACAACACCGAGGTGTCCATCGAGACGATGACCAGGGGCAGCACAAGCACGCCGAGGCCGAGCCACTCCTTCGCGCCGGCCTTGGGCGCCGCGTGGGCGCCGGAGGTGGTGCTCTGTTGGTTCGTCATTTCTAGGCTCTCTCCAGCCTTGTGGTGATTCGGTCGGACCAGTGGGTCGGACTAGGGGTCAGGTGGTTCGGACTAGTTGTGTCCTGGCCATGTCATGTCTTGGACAGTCGGGTCGGCCCCGGGACGGGCTTGCTGCGCCCGCCCCCGGGCCGTGCGTACTGCGGTCTGGTCAGTGCTGCTTACTTGCCGGCTTTGACGACGGCGCCGCCGTCGACCTTGAGCTGAAGGCCGGTCACGTAACGGGACTCGTCGGAGGCCAGGTAGGTGACCGCGTGCGAGACGTCGAGCGGCTCCACGTACGGGATCGGCATGCCCTGGACCACCGGGAACGCCAGCTCGGCGTCCTCGCGGGTCGGCTGCTCGACGTCCGGGCGGAAGACCTTGTACATCGCCTGGTTGTGCAGCATGACGGTGTTGGCGTTGGTCGGGTGAACCACGTTGAGGCGTCGGCCGGTCGGCGCCAGGTACGGCGCGAACCAGTTGACGTAGTCGTTCAGGACGGTCTTGGCGAAGGAGTAGCCGATGCCGCCGGGGCCCATCGGACCCGGGGCGCCCGCCTCGGCTATGTAGGCCGCGGCCGAGCCGATCAGGATGATCGACGCGCCCTCGCCCAGGTGCGGCAGTGCGGCGTGCACGGTGTTGAGCGCGCCGCTCAGGTTGACGTCCACCGCGTCGGTGAACGCGTTCAGCGGACGGTCGGCACCGACCGGGCCGATGGCCGCGTTGGCGACCACGACGTCCAGCCGGCCCAGCTCGGCCACGCCCTCGTCGATCGCGGCCTTGAGTGCGGCGCGGTCGCGGACGTCGGCCACCTTGGTGACGATGCGTCGGCCGGTCTTCTCGACCAGTCTGGCGGTCTCCTGGAGTTCCTCGGCGGTGGCCAGGGGGTACTCGACGACGTCGATGTCCTCGCAGATGTCGATCGCGATGATGTCGGCGCCCTCCTCGGCAAGTCGTATCGCGTGGCTGCGGCCCTGACCGCGACCCGCACCGGTGATGACGACGACCTTGCCTTCAACGCGGCCCATAAGGCCCTCCCGATCATGTGTCGTTGAATTATTTATACCCAAGGAAACCTCCCCTCCGATGGGCTCGGTACCCCCTAATCGCCCCTGCCGAAACAGGACAGGGGTGGCACTAGGGGTGGGTAAGGGGCTTGACAGGACAGGGCAGTTGGGGCCGTCGTCGTTCACCTTGAGACTACCGGGACCCCCTGACAACGCGTCAGGGTAGCGGGTGGCGCGCGAGCCCGCTAAGGGGTTTTCTAGGGGTTCCGTGCGAGCGCCGTCTCATTACGGTGGAGGAGCCTGGGCCGGGTGTCCAGCAAAAACGTCGCGCGCATATGCGAATACGGGACGGGGGTTCGGTGGCGACCCGCCATTTCACATTCCCCGCCTCCCGATTCCTCGTCCGAAATCGTCGGCGCTCACACGGGAAGCGGGATCACTGAAATGGCCAACCTCAACTCCGACGAACGGCTTGTCGAAGCACTTCGGGCGTCGCTGAAGGAGACCGAGCGGCTGCGCGGGCAGAACCGGAAGCTCTCGGCGGCCATCCGGGAACCCATCGCGATCGTGGGGATGGCCTGCCGATACCCCGGTGGCGTGACCTCGCCGGAGGACCTGTGGCGGTTGGTGGCCGGTGGGGTCGATGCGGTGTCCGAGTTCCCGGACAACCGTGGTTGGGATCTCGAAGGCGTGTACGACCCGACCGGCGAGCGGCCCAACACCACCTACACCCGGGAGGGCGGATTCCTGCACGACGCGGGGGAGTTCGATCCCGCGTTCTTCGGAATCGCACCCAATGACACGCCGTACGTCGACCCGCAGCAGCGGCTGCTGCTGGAGGTCAGCTGGGAGGCGTTCGAGCGGGCCGGGATCGACCCGGCCACCCTGAAGGGAAGCTCGACCGGCGTGTTCGCCGGACTGATGTACCACGACTACCCGTTCAGCAGCGCGGCCGGCTCGATCGTCTCCGGGCGGGTGTCCTACACCCTGGGCCTGGAGGGCCCGGCCGTGACGGTGGACACCGCCTGCTCCTCCTCGCTGGTCGCGCTCAACCTGGCTGTCCAGGCGCTCCGTTCGGGCGAGTGCTCGCTGGCACTGGCGGGCGGAGTGGCCGTGATGGCCACCCCCGAGACCCTGGTGGAGTTCAGCCGGCAGAAGGGTCTGGCCAGGGACGGGCGCTGCAAGGCGTTCGGCGCCGGCGCCGACGGCACCGGCTGGTCGGAAGGGGCAGGCGTCCTGCTGGTCGAGCGCCTGTCGGACGCGCGGCGCAACGGCCACCCGGTGCTGGCCATCGTGCGCGGTACCGCGATCAACCAGGACGGCGCGTCGAACGGTCTGACGGCGCCCAACGGACCGGCCCAACAGCGGGTCATCCGAGCCGCGTTGGCCAATGCCCAGCTGACTCCCGCGGACGTGGACGCGGTCGAGGCGCACGGGACCGGTACGACGCTGGGTGACCCGATCGAGGCGCAGGCCCTGCTCAACACCTACGGCCAGGGCCGGGCGGAGGCCGGGCCGCTCTGGCTGGGCTCGCTGAAGTCGAACCTGGGGCACACCCAGGCGGCGGCGGGTGTCGGCGGCATCATCAAGATGGTGATGGCGATGCAGCACGGTGTGCTGCCGCGTACGTTGCACGTCGAGCAGCCGTCCGCGCAGATCGACTGGGAGGCCGGTGCGGTCGAGCTCCTGACGGAGGCTCGGGACTGGCCGGAGACGGGACGGGTGCGGCGGGCGGCCGTCTCCTCCTTCGGCATCAGCGGCACCAACGCGCACGTGATCATCGAGCAGGCCCCGGCGGAGGCGGAGCAGCCCCCGGCGGCTGTCACCGGACTGCCGGTGGTGCCGTTGGTGGTCTCGGCGAAGAGCGCGGAGGCGCTGCGGGCGCAGGCGGCCGTGCTGCTCGAACGGCTCTCCGGTGAGGGTGAGTTGGAGCCGGTCGACGTCGGGTACTCGTTGGCCACCACGCGGGCGGTGCTGGAGCACCGGGGCGTGGCGGTCGGAGCGGACCGTGCGGAGCTGGTGGCGGGGCTGCGGGCGTTGGCCGAGGGCGGGGGTGTGTCCGGTCAGGCGAAGGGGGGCCGGACGGCGTTCCTGTTCACGGGGCAGGGGTCGCAGCGGTTGGGGATGGGGCGTGAGCTGCACGGTGCGTTCCCGGTGTTCGCGGCTGTCTTCGACGAGGTGTTGGCGGAGCTGGGCGGGTCGCTGCGGGACGTGGTGTGGGGTGAGGACGCCGATGAACTGAACCGCACAGTGAATACCCAGAGTGCGCTGTTCGCATTCGAGGTGGCGCTGTTCCGGTTGGTGGAGTCGTGGGGTGTGCGGCCGGACTTCCTGGCCGGGCACTCGGTGGGTGAGATCGCGGCTGCGCACGTGGCGGGGGTGTTGTCGCTGGCGGACGCGGCGAAGCTGGTGTCGGCGCGTGGGCGTCTGATGCAGGAACTGCCCGCCGGTGGTGCCATGGTGGCGATCGAGGCCACTGAGGCGGAGGTTCTGCCGCTGCTGACCGCTGAGGTGAGCATCGCGGCGGTGAACGGCCCGCGCTCGGTGGTGGTGTCGGGTGACGAGGCGACGGTGCTGGCGATTGCTTCAGGGTTCGAGCGGACGAAGCGGCTGAGCGTGTCGCACGCGTTCCACTCCCCGCTGATGGACCCGATGCTGGATGAATTCCGTGCAGTGGTCCGGAAGTTGACCTTTGCGGAGCCGTCGATCGCGGTGGTGGCGTCGGGTTCGTTCACCGACCCCGAGTACTGGGTGCGGCACGTCCGGGACGCGGTCCGGTTTGCCGACAACGTACGGGAGTTGGAGTCCTCGGGTGTCTCGCGGTTCCTGGAGATCGGCCCCGACGGCATCCTGACCGGGCTGGCCCAGCAGAGCGTCGAGTCCGAGGATGCCGTCCTCGTGGCGACGGTGCGCCGGGACCGCCCGGAGGCTGCCACGCTGGTGGCCGCGCTGGGCCGACTGCACGTCGTCGGTGGCGCGGTGAAGTGGCCGGCGTTCTTCGCCGACTCGGGTGCGCGGCGGGTGGACCTGCCGACCTACGCCTTCCAGCGGAAGCACTACTGGCTCGATGCCGCGTCGGTCACCGGCGGGGATGCGTCGAGCATCGGCCTGCTGCCCGCCGACCACCCCCTGCTCGGTGCCGTCGTGGTGTCCCCGGACGGCGAGGGTGTGGTGCTGACCGGCCGGCTGGCCCTCGGTACGCAGCGCTGGATCGCCGACCACGGTGTGCTGGGCAACGTCCTGCTGCCGGGCACCGCGTTCGTGGAGCTGGCGGTGCGGGCGGGTGACCAGGTCGGGTGCGATGTGCTGGAGGAGCTGACGCTCCAGGCGCCGCTGATCCTGCCGCCCGGCGGCTCGGTGCAGGTCCAGGTCACGGTGGGTGAGGCGGACGGTGAGGGCGACCGGCCGGTCACCGTGCACTCGCGCCCCGAGGGCGACGAGGGCGGCGCCTGGACGCTGCACGCGGACGGCGTGCTGACGTCCGGAGCTGCGGCACCGTCGTTCGACCTCGCGCAGTGGCCGCCGACCGGCGCCACCGAACTGAAGCTGGACGGCGTCTACGACCGGCTGCTCGCTCAGGGCTATGGCTACGGGCCGGTGTTCCAGGGCCTGAAGGCCGCGTGGAAGCGTGGTGACGACCTGTTCGCCGAGGTGGCGCTGCCCGAGGTGGCCCATGCGGAGGCGGCCCGGTTCGGGCTGCACCCTGCCCTGCTGGACGCCGCGATGCACGTGGCCCTGGTGGACGACGGCGAGGGCAAGGACGGCGAGCCGGTCCTGCCGTTCGTCTGGAGTGGTGTCACGCTGCACGCGGCCGGCGCCTCGTCCCTGCGGGTCCGCATCTCGCCCGACGGGCCGGAGAGCGTGAACGTCGTGGTGGCCGATGGTGTGGGTGTGCCGGTGCTGTCGGTGCGGTCGGTGGTGGGTCGGCCGGTGTCGTCGGAGCAGTTGTCGGCGGGTCGTGGTGTGGAGTCGTTGTTCCGGGTGGAGTGGCCGGTGGTTTCCGTGGGCTCCGGGGCGGGTGCGCTGCCCGGGTGGGAGACGCTCTCAGCTGACGGTGTGGTGCCTGAGGCGGTGGTGTTGGAGTGTGTGACGCCTTTGGGTGAGGTCCCGGGAGCTGTGCGGGAGTTGGCCGGGCGGGTGCTGGGCGTGGTGGGGGAGTGGCTCGGTGATGAGCGGTTCGAGGCGTCGCGGTTGGTGGTGCTGACGCGCGGTGGCGTGGTGGCGGCTGACGGTGATGTGGTGGATGTGGTGCAGGCTCCGGTGTGGGGTCTGTTGCGGGCCGCGATAGCGGAGAATCCGGGCCGGTTCGTGGTGGTGGACTGGGACGGTCTGCCGGAGTCGCGTGCGGTGCTGGGTGCGGTGGTGGCGTCGGGTGAGGTCGAGGCCGCGGTCCGGGCCGGTGTGGTGCGGGTGCCGCGCCTGGCGAAGGTCGGTGCGGTCGAGGGCACGGTGCCGGCAGTTGACGGCACGGTCCTGGTGACGGGTGGCACGGGTGGTCTGGGTGCGGTGGTGGCCCGGCATCTGGTGGTGGAGCACGGTGTCACGAGTCTGGTGCTGACGAGCCGTCGGGGTCTTGGGGCCCCGGGGGCTGCGGAGTTGGTGGCCGAGCTCGAGGCGTTGGGTGCGAGCGCCCGGGTGGTGGCGTGTGATGTGGCGGATCGTGAGGCGGTGCGGGAGCTCCTGTCGTCGCTGGAGCGTCCGTTGGTGGGTGTGGTGCATGTCGCCGGTGTGATGGACAACGGCGTGATCACGTCGGTGACGCCGGAGCGCCTGGACGCGGTGCTGGCGCCGAAGGTGGACGCGGCCTGGCACCTGCACGAGCTGACCTCTGACAGTGAGTTGGCGTTCTTCGTGATGTTCTCCTCGGCCGGTGGCATGGTGCTGGCGGCGGGTCAGGCGAACTACGCGGCGGCGAACGTCTTCCTGGACGCGCTCGCGGTCCAGCGGCGGGCGGCCGGTCTGCCGGCCACCTCGATGGCCTTCGGTCTCTGGGGTGTCACCACCGGCATGACGCAGCAGACCCACTCCCTGGCGGAGGCGGAGCAGCGGATGGCCCGCCTCGGCCTCCCCGCGCTGCCGCAGGCCGAGGCACTGGCCCTCTTCGATGCCTCGATAGCAACGGGCGAAGCGGTCCTGGTGCCGATCCGGATCGACCCCAAGGCCCTGCGCACGCAAGGCGATTCACTGCCCGCACTGCTGCGCGGACAGGTGACCGTCCGACGCCGGGCGGCGGTCGGCAAGGCCGAGGCGGACTCGCTGCGGCAGCGGCTGGCCGGGCTGGACGAGAGCGAGCGGGAGCGGGCGCTGCTCGCCGTGGTGCTCGGGTACGCGGCCAACCTTCTCGGCCACAGCGGACCGGAGGCGGTGGAGCCCGAACGGGACTTCCTGGAGGCCGGGTTCGACTCCCTGAGCGCGATGGAGCTGCGCAATCTGCTCAACAAGGCGACCGGTCTCCGCCTGCCCCCGCTGGTGGTCTTCGACAGCAAGACCCCGGCCGCGCTGGCCCGGTTGATGCGGACGGAGCTCACCCTGGAGCCGGCCTCCGCGGCCCCCGGCGGCGAGGTGTCACCGGGTACCGGCGGTCAACTGTCGGTCCCGGACGACGAGATCGGCCGCGACACGCTCAGCCAGCTGTTCCGGGAGGCCGTGCTGTCCGGCCCGATGGCGCAGGCGTTCGGTCTGCTCGGTGCGGTCGCCCGGACCAGGCCGAGCTACTCCTCGCTGGCCGATCTCGGCGCGGTCCCGCAGCCGGTGCGGCTGGCGGACGGTCCCGGCCGTCCCCGGCTGATCTGCGTGAGCACCCCGATGGCGACCGGCGGTGCGTACCAACTCGCCCGGCTGGCCTCGCACTTCGGTGACGTACGGCCGGTCTCGGCGGTGCCGCTGTCCGGGTTCGTGCCCGGCGAGAAGCTGGCCGAGTCGGCGGAGGCCGCGATCGAGGTGCTGGCGGCGAGTGTGCTGGAGGCCGCCGAGGGTGAGCCGTTCGTGCTGGTCGGCTACTCGGCGGGCGGTCTGCTGGCCCATGTGACGGCCGGCTACCTGGAGTCGGTGCTCGGGATCGGCGCGGAGGGCCTGGTGCTGCTGGACACCTACCGCTCGGACAGCGAGAGCCGGGACGACGTGGACCGCGGCATGGTGCTCAGCATGCTGGAGAAGGAGCGGATGTTCGGCCGCTTCGACAGTGCCCGGCTGGCGACCATGGGCCGCTACGTCGAGCTGGTGCCCAAGATCGTGCCCGGCAGGATCGAGGCGCCGGTGCTGTTCGTGCAGTGCCTGGAGGAGTTCTCGGGCCCGGGCCAGACGCCGGCTCAGGTGACGGAGTCGGACGACTGGATGGCCCACCCGTGGGACTCCACGCAGGACGTCCGACAGGTCCGGGCCAACCACTTCAGCATGCTGGAGTCCGAGGCGGCCGCGACCGCCGGGGCGATCGAGGACTGGCTCGCCGAGCGCGGCTGATCCACTGCTGACCCACCGTCACCAGATGCGGCCGGCGCCGTGTACGGACTCCGTGCACGGCGTCGGCCGTACTCCGTGCACGGGGAAGGCTGATGGGGGCTGCTAAGGGCGCGGATAGGGGCTCGTAGGGGATCCTGCGAACACCCGTTCCTCCTAGGGTTGATTTTGGCTGATACGGCAGCGAATTGACGGTCAGTCACCACAATCCCTGAACTTCTCAGTCTCCGGCAGCGGCGAGCCACCTGCCGATGAAAAGGAGCGAGCATGCGCTTCGGACTGCTCTACCTGCAGCAAGTTCCCCGGCCGTGGGCCGAGGACAGCGAGGAGAACGTCCTGCACGAGGCACTGGAGCAGATCGAACTGGCCGACCGGCTGGGCTTCGACTACGTCTGGGCCTCCGAGCACCACTTCCTCGACGAGTACTCCCACTCCTCCGCCCCCGAGGTGTTCCTGGCCGCTGCGGCCGCCCGTACGAAGCGCATTCGGCTCGCGCACGGCATCGTCTCGCTGCCGCCGGCCGTCAACCACCCGGCGCGCGTTGCCGAGCGGCTGGCGACCCTGGACCTGATCTCCAAGGGCCGGGTCGACTTCGGCTCGGGCCAGGGCAGCACGCAGCACGAGCTGGGTGCCTTCAACATCGACCGGACGACCAAGCGCGAGCAGTGGCGCGAGGCCATCGGTGTGATCACCCGGATGCTCACCGAGGTCCCGTTCACCGGCCACAAGGGCCAGTGGATCGACGTGCCGCCGCGCAACGTGCTGCCGAAGCCGAACCAGAAGCCGCACCCGCCGCTCTGGGTCGCCTGCAGCTCGCCGGAGACCGTCGAGACCGCCGCCCGCAACGGTGTCGGTGCGCTCTCCTTCGCCTTCATGACCGAGGACGAGGCCAAGGAGCGGGTCGCCGCCTACTACGACCTGATCGGTTCCGAGGAGTGCGTGCCGGTCGGCAAGGCCGTCAACGCCAACTTCGCGGTTGCCCTTCCCTTCCTCTGTCACGAGGACGAGGAGACCGCCTACGAGCGGGCCATGGGCGGCGTGAACTTCTACGTCAACTCGTTCATGCACTTCTACCTGCAGGGTGAGCACCGCCCCGGCACCACCGTGCTGTCGGAGGAGTTCGGCAAGAAGGCCCCGCTGCCCAAGGAGAACCAGGACCGGATGGACCTGGTGGTCCGCCGCGGCATCGGCACCCCCGAGAAGCTGCGGGAGATGATCCGGGCCCAGGAGGCGGCCGGCGTCGACCAGATCATCTTCCAGGTGCAGCTGGGTGCCAACAAGCACGAGCACATCCTGGAGTCCCTGGAGCTGTTCGCCCGCGAGGTCATGCCGGAGTTCGTCGAGCGCCGCGAGGCGCAGGACCTGGCCAAGGCCGAGCGCCTCGCCGTCCCGGTCAAGGAGGCCCTGGGCCGGATCGAGACCAGCACGGTGGACGTCTCCGACTACCTGATCCGCACCGACATGGAGCTCTTCGGTCCTCCTCAGCAGCCGGCCCCCGACGCCACCCCCACAGCGGCGGAGAACGGCAGCTGATTCCCCCGGTCCCCGACGGCCGCCGCTCAACGGCGCGCGGCGGCCGTCGGGGACGCACCATCGGCCTCAGGGCCTGTCYGGCMATTCCCGTCGGGTCCGGCCCGCCCGGCACGCACGMTCGCCGCACGGCCGAAACGCCCAAGTAGCTCCGCTACGAGGGCGTCCCGGCCGCACGCCGATCGCACGCACCGAACGACCCGGCCTGATCCGACGCGAATGGCCAGACAGGCCCTCGGGCCGCCCCTGCGCCACTCACAGCTGAGAGGTATTCAGATGTTGCACGCCTTCGACGAGTCGGCGACCATAGCCGGCGATCTCGACGCGATCTGGCGGACGGTGTCCGACGTCGCAGGATGGTCCACCTGGGATCCGCACGTCCTGGAGAGCGGCACCGACACGCCGTTCGAGGTCGGCGGCGGTGGCTGGACCATCTCGCGCATCGTGAAGGGCCGTCGTAGCTACTTCAAGCTGGTCGAGGTCGACCCCGGCCGCGGCTACACCACCGAGTCCCCGATGCCGCTCGGCAAGATGCTGATCATCAACAAGTACGAGCAGGCCGGCCCCGGCCTGGTGAAGCTCAGCCGTCGGGTCGAGGTGCACGGCGGCTTCGCGCCGGTCTACGGCTTCTTCTGGGCGAAGGCGTTCCAGGCCGACACCCGCGCCACCTTCGAGGAGCTGGGCCGCGAGATCAAGCTGCGTGCCACCCGAGCGGAGACGAGCCGATGACCAGAGCGATAGTGATCGGCGGCGGCCTCTCGGGCGTGCTCGCCGCCACGGCCCTCTCCCACCACGTGGACGAGGTCACCGTCATCGAGAGCGACAGGTACCCGGAGCAGCCCGCCCCCCGGCGCGGTATGCCGCAGGGCCGGCAGAACCACATGCTGACCGCGGGCGGCGCGCACGCCCTGGACCAGCTGCTGCCCGGCACCACCGACCTGCTGTTCGCGGCCGGTGCGCACAAGCTGGCGATGGGCCGCAACATCCTCACGCTGTCCTCCGAGGGCTGGTTCCGCCGGGTCGACGACGACGCCTTCTTCATCGCCTGCAGCCGCAACCTGCTGGACCACATCGTCCGTCAGCAGGCGCTCACCAACCCGGTCATCACGGTTCTTCAGGAGACCAAGGCCACCGGCCTGGTCGGCACCGCGAGCCGGGTCACCGGCATCCGGTACGAGCAGGGCACCGAGCCCGAGCAGACCCTCACCGCCGACCTCGTGGTCGATGCCACCGGCAGCCGCTCCAAGACCCCGCAGTGGCTCGCCGAGCTCGGTGTCGCCGAGCTGTACGAGGAGTTCCTGGACGCCGGTCTGGCCTACGCGGGCCGCCTGTACGAGGCCCCCGCCGATGCCGCCGCTGACTTCCCCGGCGTGCTGATCCAGACCGTCCCGAACACCGGTAAGCCCGGTGCCGGTGCGGCCTTCATGCCGCAGGAGGACGGCCGTTGGATCGTCTCCCTGATCGGCACCGCCGGCGGCCAGCCGCCGACCGGTGAGGAAGGCTTCATGGAGTTCGCCCGCAGCGTGGGCAACCCGATCGTCGGCGAGCTGATGGCCCGCGCCACCCCGATCGGCGAGATCAAGGGCTCGCGCGGACTGGCCAACCGCCGCCGCTACTTCGAGCGCCTGACCCTCCCCGAGGGTTTCCTGGCGCTCGGTGACGCGGTCACCGTGCTCAGCCCGAACTACGCCTCCGGCATGTCGATGGCCGCCTTCGGTGCGCTCGCGCTGCGCAACCAGCTCAAGTCGCACGGCCTGGAGCCGGGCCTGGGCAAGAAGGTCCAGCTGGACATCGCCAACAAGGTGGCCGGGCCCTGGAAGTCGGCCACCAGCACCGACCGTTGGTTCCCGGGTGTCCGGACCAACATCAAGCTCGGCAAGGGCACGGTCGAGCAGAAGCTCGCCGTCCGCTGGTCGAGGGTGGCCGCCGAGCACCCCGGCCTGCTGAAGGCCACCTACCAGGTCGCCACCCTGCAGACGCCGCAGAACAAGGTGATGACCCTGCCGCTGATGGGCGCCCTGCTGCGCGGACCGCAGCAGGCCCCGCTCACCCCGGCCGAGGCGCTCGCGCAGTTCCCGCAGATCGGGAAGCTGCTCAGCTCCGCGCCGGCCGACCTCTCCAAGGTCGAGCACTGACGGAGCGTCCCCTCGGACCCTCCGCTTCGCACCACCCGGCTGCACAGATCTTCCGACCACGGACCGCACTAAAGGGGATGGCCTTCGGTGAGCACGAGCAACGAGCAGAGGCTTGTCGAGTACCTCAAGCGAACCCTTGCCGAGCTCCGCGATGCCCGTCGGTGCCTCGACGAGGCGGCGCGCAAGCCCGACGACGAGTCGATCGCGATCGTCGGCATGGGATGCCGGTACCCCGGTGGCGTGACGTCGCCCGAGGGACTGTGGCAGCTGGTGTCAGAAGGGGTCGACGCGGTGTCGGAGTTCCCGGCCGACCGTGGCTGGGACCTCGACGTGTACGACCCGGAGCCCGGAAAGCCGGGGAAGACCTACTCGCGTGAGGGTGGATTCCTCCACGACGCGGGCGAGTTCGACCCCGGCTTCTTCGGGATCTCCCCGAACGAGGCCCTCGCGATGGACTCCCAGCAGCGGCTGCTGCTGGAAGCCTCGTGGGAGGCGATCGAGAGCGCAGGCGTCGACCCGCTGTCGCTGAAGGGCACCCGGACGGGCGTCTTCGGCGGCGTGATGTACCACGACTACGCGCAGGGCCGGGAGCCCGGGACCTCGGCCGCGGGCAGCCTGGTGACCGGCCGGGTGTCCTACACCCTCGGCCTGGAGGGCCCGTCCCTCTCGGTGGACACAGCGTGCTCGTCCTCGCTGGTGGCGCTGCACCTCGCGGTGCAGGCGCTGCGGCGCGGTGACTGCACGCTGGCGCTGGCCGGTGGCGTGACGGTGATGTCCAACCCGGAGATGTTCGTCTTCTTCAGCACTCAGGGCGGCCTGTCGAAGGACGGCCGCTGCCGGTCCTTCGCCGAGGCCACCAACGGCATGACCTGCTCCGAGGGCGCCGGCGTGCTCTTCCTGGAGCGGCTGTCTGACGCCCGGCGCAACGGCCACCCGGTGCTGGCCATCGTGCGCGGCTCGGCCGTCAACCAGGACGGCGCCTCCAGCGGCTTCAGCGCCCCGAACGGCCCCGCGCAGCAGCGGGTGATCCGGCAGGCACTGTCCGGCTCCGGCCTCACCTCCGCCGACGTGGACGTGGTCGAGGGCCACGGCACCGGCACCGTGCTGGGTGACCCGATCGAGGCGCAGGCGCTGCTGGAGACGTACGGCCAGGGCCGGGCGGAGAACCTGCCGCTGTGGCTCGGCTCGCTCAAGTCCAACATGGGCCACACCCAGGCGGCGGCCGGGGTCGGCGGCATCATCAAGATGGTCATGGCGATGAAGCACGGTGTGCTGCCGCGCACCCTGCACGTCGACCGGCCGACCACCAAGGTCGACTGGACCTCGGGCGCGGTCCGGCTGCTGACGGAGGCTCAGGAGTGGCCGGACGCCGGGCGGGTTCGGCGGGCCGGGATCTCCTCGTTCGGGCTGAGCGGCACCAACGCGCACGTCATCATCGAGCAGGTTCCCGAGCCCGACCCGGAGCCGTCGGAGACCGAGCCCGTGCCGCTGCCGGCCGTGCCGGTGGTGGTCACCGCGAAGACCGCCGGTGCACTGCGGGCCCAGGCGGCCCGGCTGGTGCAGCACCTGGAGGCGCGGCCCGAGATCGCGGTGCCTGACCTCGGACTGTCGCTGCTGACGACGCGTTCGGTGCTGGAGCACCGGGGGCTGGTGGTCGCGGCGGACCGTGCGGAGCTGCTGGACGGACTGCGGGCGCTGGCCGAGGGCGGGGGTGTCTCCGGCCAGGCGAAGGACGGCCGGACGGCGTTCCTGTTCACTGGGCAGGGGGCGCAACGGTTGGGGATGGGGCGTGAACTGCACGCCGCCTTCCCGGTGTTCGCCACTGCTTTTGACGAGGTGTCGGCGGCACTTGGTGGTTCGTTGCGGGACGTGGTCTGGGGCGACGACGCTGATGAGCTGAACCGCACGGTGAACACGCAGCGTGCACTGTTTGCCTTTGAGGTGGCGTTGTTCAGGCTGGTGGAGTCGTGGGGTGTGCGGCCGGACTTCCTGGCCGGGCATTCGGTGGGCGAGATCGCTGCTGCGCACGTCGCCGGGGTGCTGTCGCTGGCGGATGCGGCGACGTTGGTGTCGGCGCGTGGTCGCCTGATGCAGGAACTGCCCGCCGGTGGTGCGATGGTGGCGATCGAGGCGACCGAGGACGAGGTGCTGCCGCTGCTGACCGACCTGGTGAGCATCGCGGCGGTGAACGGGCCGCGTTCGGTGGTGGTCTCGGGTGACGAGGCGACGGTGCTGCGGATCGCGGAGGGCTTCGAGCGGACGAAGCGGCTGAGCGTCTCGCACGCGTTCCACTCCCCGCTGATGGACCCGATGCTGGATGAATTCCGCGCTGTCGTCGGCAAGTTGACCTTCGCGGAGCCGTCGATTCCGGTGGTGGCGTCGGGTTCGTTCACCGACCCCGAGTACTGGGTGCGGCACGTCCGTGACGCGGTCCGGTTTGCCGACGCGGTAAGGGAGTTGGAGTCCTCGGGTGTCTCGCGGTTCGTGGAGATCGGTCCGGACGGGATTCTGACCGGGCTGGCTCAGCAGAGCGTCGAGTCCGAGGACGCGGTCCTCATCGCGACGCTGCGCCGGGACCGCCCGGAGGCCGCCACGCTGGTGGCCGCGCTGGGCCAACTGCACGTCTCCGGTGGGGCCGTGAAGTGGCCGGCGTTCTTCGCCGACTCTGGTGCGCGGCGGGTGGATCTGCCGACGTACGCCTTCCAGCACAAGCGCTACTGGCTGGAGGCCACCACCGGGGCCAGTGACTTCTCCGGCCGCGAGGTGGAGCCGGAGGAGGACCCGTTCGAGGTTCTGATCCTGCGGCAGCGGCTCGACGGCCTGCCGGAGGGTGACCGGGAGCGGGTGCTGCTGGAGGAGGTCCGCATTCATGTGGCGGCGGTCCTCGGGCATGCCTCGCACGAGGAGATCGGGCCCGACCTGGCGTTCCAGGAACTCGGCTTCGACTCGCTGGCGGCGGTGGAGCTGCGAAAGCGGCTGAGCCGGGTCACCGGCGTCCCGCTGCCCGCCACGCTGGTCTTCGACTACCCGAACTCCCGGGCGGTGGCGGAGTTCGTCAACGCCGAGATCGACCCGGCCGGCGGCGCCGCGGTGGCTCCGCTGCTGGGCGAGCTGGACCGCCTCTCGGAGGCGCTCTCGGTGGTCGCCCCGGCGGCCGGTGAGCGCGCCAGGATCACCGCACGTCTGGAAGCCATCCTCCGCAAGTGGAACGACACGCAGGGCAGTTCGGTCGCCGACGAGGCCGACGACCTGCTGGACGCAGCCACCGATGACGAGTTGTTCGCGGTCCTGGACAGCGAACTCGGGATCTCCTGACCCGCACACACGCACGCACGACAGCCGGCCGGTTCACGAACAGCTTGAGACCGATTGAGGGCAGATGGGTACCGACGAGAAGCTCCGTGAATATCTGAAGCGCGCCACCGCAGACCTGCAGCAGACCAAGCGGCACCTGCGCGAGGTGGAGGCCAAGCAGCACGAGCCGATCGCCATCGTGGCGATGAGCTGCCGCTACCCGGGCGGGATCAGCTCGCCCGAGCAGCTGTGGGACCTGGTGGCCTCGGGCACCGACGGGATCTCGCTGTTCCCGACCAACCGTGGCTGGAACACCGACGAGCTCTACCACCCGGACCCGGCCACGCCGGGCAAGACGTACTGCCGGGAGGGCGGATTCCTGCACGACGCGGGGGAGTTCGACGCCGACTTCTTCCGGATCAGCCCGCGCGAGGCCCGCGAGACGGACCCGCAGCAGCGCCTGATGCTGGAGACCGCCTGGGAGGCCTTCGAGCGCGCGGGCATCGACCCGCTCTCCCTGAAGGGCAGCCGGACCGGCGTCTTCGCCGGGGTGGTCTACCACGACTACTCGGCGGACAGCGGCACCGGCGGCCTCGCCAGCGTCGCCTCCGGCCGGGTCGCGTACGTGCTCGGCCTGGAGGGCCCGGCGATCACCGTCGACACCGCCTGCTCCTCCTCGCTGATCGCCCTGCACTTCGCCATCCAGTCGCTCCGCAACGGCGACTGCACGATGGCGCTCGCGGGCGGGGTCACCGTGATGGCCACGCCGGTCTCCTTCGTCGGCTTCAGCCAGGACCGGGGCCTGGCCCCGGACGGTCGCTGCAAGTCCTTCGCCGGTGCCGCCGACGGCACCACCTGGTCGGAGGGCGTCGGAATGCTGCTGGTCGAGCGGCTGTCGGACGCCCGGCGCAACGGGCACCCGGTGCTCGCGGTGATCCGGGGCTCGGCGGTCAACTCGGACGGTGCCTCGAACGGCCTGACCGCGCCAAACGGCCCGTCCCAGCAGCGCGTCATCCGCGCCGCCCTCGCCGACGCCCAGCTCTCGGCCGACGAGGTCGACACCGTCGAGGCGCACGGCACCGGTACGACGCTCGGCGACCCGATCGAGGCGCAGGCGCTGCTGGCCACCTACGGGCAGGGCCGTCCGGCCGAACGGCCGCTCTGGCTCGGCTCGTTCAAGTCGAACATCGGCCACACCCAGGCGGCGTCCGGGGTCGGCGGCGTCATCAAGATGGTCGAGGCGATGCAGCACGGCATCCTGCCGAAGACCCTGCACGTCGACCAGCCGTCGCCGAACGTCGACTGGTCGGCCGGCAACATCGAACTGCTCACCGAGGCCCGGGCCTGGCCGGACCACGGCCACCCCCGCCGGGCGGGCATCTCCTCCTTCGGGCTCAGCGGCACCAACGCGCACGTCATCGTGGAGGAGCCCCCGGCTGCCGCCGAGAGCGAGCCGGCGGCCCCCGAGGCGGTGCTGCCGACCGGGCTGGTACCGGTGCGGGTCTCCGGCCGCAGTGCGCAGGCGCTGCGCGGCCAGGCCGCCCGGCTGGTGGAGCACCTGGAGGCCCGGCCCGAGGCGGGCCTGCTGGACCTCGGCTACTCCCTCGCCACCTCGCGGGCCGCCCTGGAGCACCGGGGCGTGGTGATCGCGGCGGACCGTACGGAGCTGCTGGCCGGGCTGCGGGCGCTGGCCGAGGGCGAGAAGCCGGCGGGTGTCGTGCAGGGCGTTGCGCAGACCGATGGCCGGACGGCGTTCCTGTTCACGGGTCAGGGGTCGCAGCGGTTGGGGATGGGGCGTGAACTGCACGCTGCTTTCCCGGTGTTCGCGTCGGCGTTTGACGAGGTTTTGGCTGAGCTGGGCGGGTCGCTGCGGGAGGTGGTGTGGGGCTCTGATGCTGATGAGCTGAACCGCACCGTGAACACCCAGAGTGCGCTGTTCGCCTTCGAGGTCGCGCTGTTCCGTCTGGTGCAGTCGTGGGGGGTGCGGCCGGACTTCCTGGCCGGGCACTCGGTGGGCGAGATCGCGGCTGCGCACGTGGCCGGGGTGTTGTCGCTCGCGGATGCGGTGAAGCTGGTGTCGGCGCGTGGGCGGCTGATGCAGGAACTGCCTTCGGGTGGTGCGATGGTGGCGATTCAGGCGACCGAGGAGGAGATCCTTCCGCTGCTGACCGACCAGGTGAGCATTGCGGCCGTCAACGGCCCGCGTTCGGTGGTGGTTTCGGGTGACGAGGCCACGGTGCTGGAGATCGCCTCGGGTTTCGAGCGGACGAAGCGGCTGAGCGTCTCGCACGCGTTCCACTCGCCGTTGATGGATCCGATGCTGGACGAGTTCCGCACGGTGGTCGGTGGGTTGACGTTCAGTGAGCCGAAGATCGCGGTGGTGGCGTCGGGTTCGTTCACCGACCCCGAGTACTGGGTGAGCCACGTCCGCGACGCGGTGCGCTTCGCCGACAACATCGGCCAGTTGGAGTCGCGCGGCGTCACCACCTTCGTGGAGATCGGCCCCGACGCCGTCCTCACCGCAGCCGGCGCTGACTGCGTCGGCGAGGGCTCCGAGGCGGTGTTCGTCTCGACGCTGCGCCGCGAGCGAGGCGAGGAGCGTGAGCTGCTGACCGGTCTGTCCCGCGCCCACGCGCAGGGTGTGGCCGTCGACTGGGCGGCGTACTTCGCCGGTCGGGGTGCCGCGCGGATCGACCTGCCGACATACGCCTTCCAGCGCCGTCACTACTGGGCCGACAGCCAGCCCGCCGAGTCCGCTGCCCCGGCCAGGGCTGCGGACCCGCTGGAGTCGGCGTTCTGGGATGCCGTCGAAGGCAGGGAACTGCCGGTCTTCGCCGACCAGTTGGGCATCGACTCGGCGGATCTCGGCAAGGTGCTGCCCGCGATGGCCGCCTGGCGCCGGAGCCACCGGGAGCAGGCGCAGGTCGACTCCTGGCGGTACCGGGTGGAGTGGCAGCCGGTCGGCGAGCTGTCGGGCGGACCGCTGTTCGGTGCCTGGATGGTGGCCGTCCCGGCGGGCCGGCTGACGGACGACCTGGTGGTCGGTGTGCTGGCCGCGATCGGCGAACGCGGCGCCCACGCCGTGCCGTTCGAGGTCGCCGACGAGGACCGGGCGGCGCTGGCCGGACGACTGGCCGGCGGTGAGCCGGTGCTCGGGGTGCTCTCCCTGCTCGCGCTGGACGACGCCCCGCACGCCGTACACCCCGAGCTCTCCCGTGGTCTGGTCGCGAGCATCACGTTCGCTCAGGCGCTCGGCGACGCGGCGCTCGGTGTGCCGCTCTGGGCGGTCACGGCCGGTGCCGTCGCGGTGGACGGTGCGCTGGAGGCCGCGGCGCCGTCACAGACGGCGGTCTGGGGTCTCGGCGCCAGCCTCTCGCTCGACCACCCGGACACCTGGGGCGGTCTGGTGGACCTGTCGCCTACCGCCGATCAGCACTCGTTCTCCCAGCTGCTGGACGCCGTCACGGCGACCGGTGGCGAGGACCAGCTGGCGATCCGTCAGGGCAAGGTGCTCGGCCGCCGGATGGTCCGTTCGCCGCTCGACGACCAGCCGGCCGGGCAGGAGGTCTGGCAGCCGCACGGCACGGTCCTGATCACGGGTGGCACCGGTGGTCTCGGTGCCCATGTGGCACGGGAGTTGGCGGCCGAGGGGGCCGAGCACCTGGTGCTCACCAGCCGTCGCGGCCGGGAGGCCGCCGGGGTGGAGCAGTTGGTCGGTGAACTGACCGTGCTCGGCGCCGAGGTGACGGTGGCGGCCTGCGACGTGGCCGACCGGGCCGCGCTCGCCGCCCTACTGGCCGCGATCCCCGAGGACCGGCCGCTGACCGCCGTGGTGCACGCCGCCGGGGTTGCTCAGCGGATCGCCCCACTGGGCGAGTTGACCGTGGCGGAGTTCGCCGAGGTCGGCCGGGCCAAGGTGCTCGGCGCCGTGCATCTGGACGAGCTGCTGGGCGACCGGAAGCTCGATGCCTTTGTGCTCTTCTCCTCGGGCTCCGCCGTCTGGGGTAGCGGCAACCAGGCCGCGTACGGCAGCGCCAACGCCTTCCTGGACGGCCTGGCCCAGCGACGCACCGCTCAGGGCCGCCCGGCCACCGCGATCGCCTGGGGCTCCTGGGACGGCGGCATGGTCGATGCGGAGCTCAGCTCCCTGATGCGCCGGATCGGCGCGCCCGCGATGGCGCCGGAGCTGGCGATCACCGCGCTGCGGCGTGCGGTCGCCCAGAACGAGAGCAATGTCGTGGTGGCCGACTTCGACTGGTCGCGGTTCGCCCCGACCTTCGCGATCGCGCGGCCCCGTCCGCTGCTGGACGCCATCCCGGAGGTCCGCACCGCGCTGGCCGGTCCGGAGGAGACCGGCGACCAGGCGGGCGGCACGTCGGGCCTGGTGGAGCAGCTCGGCGCGCTGTCCGAGCCGGAGCAGAGCCGGACCCTGCTCGACCTGGTCCGAAAGCACGTCGGCGGCCTGCTCGGCTACGACGACCCGGCGACGCTGGAGGCCGGGCGTTCCTTCGAGGACCTCGGCTTCGACTCGGTCGCGGCGGTCGACCTGCGGGAGTCGCTCAGCGCGGCCACCGGCCGGAAGCTGCCCACCTCGATGGTGTTCGACCACTCGACGCCGCTGGCACTCGCCGAGTACCTGCGCAAGGAGCTCTGCCCGGTCGGCGGGACCCCCGCGGTGCCGCTGCTGGCCGAACTCGACCGCTTCGAGGAGGTCGTGAACGGCCTCTCCGGCGAGGAGATCGAGGCCAGCCGCCTCACCTCCCGGCTGCAGGCCCTGCTCACCCGGCTGAACGAGAGCCTCGGGGCCGGCCACGGACCGGACGTCGGCGGGCAGTTGGAGAGCGCCTCCGCCGACGACGTATTCGACTTCATTGACAAGGAACTCGGCCTCGCCTGAGCGGGCAACGGGCTTTAGGACCAAAGGACTCGGTGGGACTGAGATGGCGAACGACGACAAGCTCCTCGATTACCTCAAGCGCGTCACTGCCGATCTGCACCAGACCCGGCAGCGGCTCCAGCAGATCGAGAGCGAGGACCTGGAGCCGATCGCGATCGTCGCGATGAGCTGCCGGTACCCCGGTGGGGTGACCTCGCCGGAGGAGCTCTGGCAGCTGGTCTCGGAGGGCCGGGACGCGGTGACGCAGTTCCCGGCCGACCGTGGCTGGGTCATCGACCACGACACCGACGCCGACCGGTCCGGGACCAGCTACGTCCGCGAGGGCGGGTTCGTCCACGACGTCGCCGACTTCGACCCCGGCTTCTTCGGCATCAGCCCGCGCGAGGCCCTGACCATGGACCCGCAGCAGCGCCTGATGCTGGAGATCAGCTGGGAGGCGTTCGAGCGCGCGGGTATCAGCCCGGACAGCGTGCGCGGTGCGGGTGTGGGTGTCTTCACCGGTTCGGGCATCCAGGACTACGAGGACCTGCTGGACGCCGCGCCCGAGGTGGCCGAGGCCTACATGACCACGGCCAGCGCGTCGTCGGTGATCTCGGGCCGGGTCTCCTACGTGCTCGGCCTGGAGGGCCCGTCCCTCTCGGTCGACACGGCCTGCTCCTCCTCGCTGATCGCCCTGCACCTGGCCGCCGAGGCGCTGCGCCGCAAGGAGTGCACGCTCGCGCTGGCCGGTGGCGTGATGGTGATGTCCACGCCGTCGCCGTTCATCGCCTTCAGCCGCCAGCGCGGCCTGGCCCCCGACGGCCGCTGCAAGGCGTTCTCGGAGTCGGCCGACGGCACCGGCTGGTCCGAGGGCGCCGGCGTGCTGCTGCTGGAGCGGCTGTCGGACGCGCGGCGCAACGGGCACCCGGTGCTCGCGGTGATCCGTGGTTCGGCGATCAACCAGGACGGTGCCTCGAACGGGCTGACCGCGCCCAACGGCCTTGCCCAGCAGCGGGTGATCCGGCAGGCGCTGGCCAACGCCCGGGTGCCCGCCGGTCAGGTCGACCTGGTCGAGGGCCACGGCACCGGGACCACGCTCGGCGACCCGATCGAGGCGCAGGCGCTGCTCGCCACGTACGGCCAGGCCCGGCCCGAGGACCGGCCGCTCTGGCTCGGCTCGATCAAGTCCAACATCGGCCACGCCCAGGCGGCAGCCGGTGTCGGCGGTGTGATGAAGATGGTCATGGCGATCCGGCACGGCCTGATGCCCGAGACCCTGCACGTCACCGAGCCGTCCTCGCACGTGGACTGGTCGGCGGGCAACGTCAAGCTGCTGACGGAGGCCCAGGAGTGGCCGGACCACGGCTACCCGCGCCGGGCCGGCGTCTCGGCCTTCGGCGTGAGCGGTACCAACGCGCACGTCATCATCGAGCAGGCTCCCGAGGCGGAGCCCGCCGCCGAGCCGGTGCTGCGCCCCGAGCCGACGGCCGGCGTCCCGGTGCCCTGGCTGCTGTCCGCGCGCAGCGCCGACGCGCTGCGGGCACAGGCGGCCCGGCTGACCGAACACCTCGGTGCGGCGGACGAGTTCGACCCGCGTGACGTGGCGTACTCGCTGGCCACCTCGCGCGCGGCGCTCGAGCACCGCGCGGTGGTCCTCGCGGGCGACGCTGCGGCGGCGCTGCGCGGACTGGCCGCCGTCGCGGAGGGCGGGCCGGGCGCCGGTGTCGTCAAGGGCTTCGCCGGGGACGGCCGGACGGCGTTCCTGTTCACGGGGCAGGGGTCGCAGCGGTTGGGGATGGGGCGTGAACTGCACGCTGCCTTCCCGGTGTTCGCCGCTGCTTTCGACGAGGTGTTGGCCGAGCTGGGCGGGTCACTTCGTGAGGTGATCTGGGGCGACGATGCCGATGAGCTGAACCGCACGGTGAACACGCAGAGTGCGCTGTTCGCCTTCGAGGTCGCCCTGTTCCGGCTGGTGGAGTCGTGGGGCGTGCGGCCGGAGCTGCTGGCCGGGCACTCGGTGGGCGAGATCGCGGCTGCGCACGTCGCCGGGGTGCTGTCGCTCGCGGATGCGGCGAAGCTGGTGTCGGCACGTGGGCGGCTGATGCAGGAACTGCCTTCGGGTGGTGCCATGGTGGCGATCGAGGCCACCGAGGCGGAGATCCTGCCGCTGCTGACCGACCTGGTGAGCATCGCGGCGGTGAACGGCCCGCGCTCGGTGGTGGTCTCGGGTGACGAGGCCACCGTGCTGGAGATCGCCTCCGGCTTCGAGCGGACCAAGCGGCTGAGCGTCTCGCACGCGTTCCACTCGCCGCTGATGGACCCGATGCTGGACGAATTCCGCGCTGTGGTGCGCACGTTGATGTTCACCGAGCCGTCGATCCCGGTCGTGGCCAGTGGCAGCGTCACCGATCCCGAGTACTGGGTGAGCCATGTCCGCGACGCGGTCCGGTTCTCCGAGAGCGTCCAGTACCTGGAGTCGGTCGGGGTCTCGCGGTTCGTCGAGATCGGCCCCGACGGGATCCTGACCGGGGTGGCCCCGCAGTCCACCCAGGCCGAGAGCGCGGTGTTCGTGGCGCTGTCGCGCCGGGACCGCTCCGAGGCCGACTCGCTGCTGACCGGGCTGGCCCGGCTGCACACCGCCGGTGTCGGCATCAACTGGTCGGCGTACTTCGCCGGTTCCGGCGCCGAGCGGATCGACCTGCCGACCTACGCCTTCCAGCACGCCCGCTACTGGATCGACGCCCAGCCCACCCTGGGCGACGTGACCTCGGCGGGCCTGGACTCGGCCGACCACCCGCTGCTCGGCGCGGCCGTGACATTGGCCGACAGCGACGGTGTGGTGCTGACCGGCCGGCTCTCGGTGGGCTCGCAGAAGTGGCTGGCCGACCACGTGGTCGGCGGCTCGGTGCTGTTCCCCGGCACCGGCTTCGTCGAGCTCGCGATCCGGGCCGGTGACCAGGTCAACTGCGACCTGCTGGACGAGCTGACGCTGGAGGCGCCGCTGGTGCTGCCCGAGAGCGGCGCCGTGCAGGTGCAGGTGGTGGTCGGCGCCGCCGACGACACCGAGGCCCGCAGCGTGACCTTCCACTCGCGCCGACAGGGCGCGGAGGCCGATCTGCCGTGGACCCGGCACGCGACCGGGGTGCTGGTCCCCGGCGCCCGGCGGTCCGGCGAGGAGCTGACGCAGTGGCCGCCGACCGGAGCCGTTCCGGTCGAACTGGCCGGTCTGTACGAGGGGTTCACGGCGGCCGGGATGGCCTACGGGCCGGTGTTCCAGGGCCTGAGGGCCGTCTGGAAGGCCGGCGACCAGGTGTTCGCCGAGGTCGCCCTGCCCGAGCAGGCGAAGTCCGACGCCGAGCGGCTGGCGCTGCACCCGGCACTGCTGGACGCCTGCCTGCACGCGGCCGTGTTCACCGGTGCGATCGGTGAACAGGGCGCGCTGCCGTTCGCCTGGTCCGGCGTCTCGCTGCACGCGGCCGGAGCCGCAGTGGCGCGGGTCCGGCTGACCCCGACCGGCACCGGTGGCGGCCTCGCGCTCGCCGTCGCGGACGGCGAGGGCCGCCCGGTCGCGTCCGTCGACTCGCTGGTGCTGCGGCCGATCTCCGGCGAGCAGCTGGCTGCCGCCAGGACCGGAGCGCAGGACTCGCTGTTCCGCCAGGACTGGGCGCCGGTCACCCTGGACGGCCCGGCCGCGCCGGTGGAGTACGCCGCCTGGGAGCGGGTGGTCGACGGCGGTGCGGTCGCCCCGGTGGTGACCCTGGAGATCACGGGTGGTTCGGACGCCGAGGCGGTCCGCACCGCCACGTACCGGACCCTCGAGGTGGTGCAGCGCTGGCTCGCCGAGGACCGCTTCGCGGACGCCCGCCTGCTGGTGGTCACCCGAGGCGCCGTCGCCCTGGCGGGCGAGGACGTCACCGATCTGGCCGCCGCCGCAGCCGCGGGCCTGGTGCGCTCGGCCCAGTCCGAGAGCCCCGAGCGCATCCAGCTCGCGGACCTGGACGGGCCGTTGGACGCGGCGACGGTCGCCGCGATCGCCGCAAGCAACGAGCCGCAGGTCGTGGTGCGCCAGGGCGTGCTGCGTGCGGCCCGGCTGGCCCGGGTCACCTCGGCCGCCGACCGGAGTGTCGCACTGGACGGTGAGGGCACGGTCCTGGTCAGCGGCGCCACCGGCGCGCTGGGCGGACTATTCGTCCGGCACCTGGCCGCCGAGTACGGCGTGCGCAGGCTGCTGCTGGTCAGCCGACGTGGGGCCGACGCCCCGGGTGCGGCCGAACTTCGCTCCGAGCTCAACGAGTTGGGTGCCGAGGTCGAGTACGCCGCAGTGGACCTGGCGGACCGTCAGGCCACCGCCGAGCTGCTGCGGGACGTCCCGCTGATCGCGGTGGTGCACATCGCCGGTGTGCTGGACGACGGTGTGGTCGGCTCGCTCACCCCCGAGCGGATCGACGCCGTACTGCGCCCCAAGGTGGACGCCGCACTCAACCTCCACGAGCTCACGGCAGACCGGGAGTTGGCCGCATTCGTGCTGTTCTCCTCGGCCGCCGGTCTGCTCGGCGCACCTGGCCAGGGCAACTACGCGGCCGCCAACTCCTTCCTGGACGCGCTGGCCGCCCACCGCCGAGCGAACGGTCTCAACGCCCACTCGCTTGCCTGGGGTCTGTGGGACCAGGCCGGAGGCATGGCCGGGAAGCTGGCCAGTGCGGACCGCTCCCGGATCTCCCAGGGCGGGATGTTCGCCCTGTCGGCGGAGGAGGGCGTGCAGGCCTTCGACGCCGCGCTGCTCACCGACGAGGCGATCACCGTCCCCACACGCTTCGACCTGGCCTCGCTGCGTGCACAGGGCGAGAACCTCGCCGAGGTCTTCCGGGGCCTGGCCCCGGCGACCCGGCGCCGCAAGGCCGGTGCGAAGGCCGAGACCGGCGCGCTGCAGCGCAAGCTGGCCGCCCTGCCGGAGGACAAGTGGCCGGCGGCGCTGCTCGACCTGGTGCTCGGTCAGGCGGCCTCCGTACTCGGCCACCCCGACGCCAAGGCGGTCGACCCGGACCGGCACTTCCAAGACCTCGGCTTCGACTCGCTGACCGCCGTGGAGTTCCGCAACAGCCTGAGCGACGCCGTCGGTCGACGGCTGCCGGCCACCCTGGTCTTCGACTACCCGACGCCGGTCGCGCTGGCGGCCTACCTGCTGGGCGCGGTGCAGGGAGCAAAGACCGAGATCGCCGCCGTCGCCGCCACGGCGTCGGCGACGGACGACGAGCCGATCGTCATCGTCGGCATGGCCTGCCGCTTCCCGGGTGGCGTGGAGTCGCCCGAGGACCTGTGGCGGCTGGTGGCCGACGGGGTCGACGCGGTGTCGGACTTCCCGGTCAACCGTGGCTGGGACACCGCGCAGGTCTACGACCCGACCGGCGAGCGGGCCAACACCACGTACACCCGCGAGGGCGGGTTCCTGCACGCCGCCGACGAGTTCGACCCCGCGTTCTTCGGCATCGCGCCGAACGAGGCGCTCTACATGGACCCGCAGCAGCGCCTGCTGCTGGAGACCTCGTGGGAGGCGTTCGAGCGGGCCGGGATCGACCCGGCCACGTTGAAGGGCAGTTCAACCGGTGTGTTCGCCGGAATGATGTACCACGACTACGCGGCCAACAACAGCACGGGCGCGATCGCCTCCGGCCGGGTGTCCTACGTCTTCGGCCTGGAGGGCCCGGCCGTCACGATCGACACCGCCTGCTCCTCCTCGCTGGTCGCGCTGCACCTGGCGGCCCAGGCGCTGCGCTCGGGCGAGTGCTCGCTGGCGCTGGCCGGTGGTGTCGCCGTGATGTCCACCCCCGAGGTGTTCGTCGAGTTCAGCCGGCAGAAGGGCCTGGCCAAGGACGGCCGGTGCAAGTCCTTCGCGGACGCCACCGACGGCACGGGCTGGTCGGAGGGCGTCGGCATGCTGCTCGTCGAGCGGCTCTCGGACGCGCGACGGAACGGGCACCCGGTGCTCGCGGTGGTGCGCAGTACGGCGATCAACCAGGACGGTGCGTCGAACGGGCTGACGGCGCCGAACGGTCCCTCGCAGCAGCGGGTGATCCGGCAGGCGCTGGCGAACGCGGGTCTGACCACCGCCGACGTGGACGCGGTGGAGGCGCACGGTACGGGTACCACGCTGGGTGACCCGATCGAGGCGCAGGCGCTGCTGGCGACGTACGGTCAGGACCGGCCGGCGGACCAGCCGCTCTGGCTCGGTTCGATCAAGTCCAACCTGGGCCACACCCAGGCGGCGGCGGGTGCCGGTGGCATCATCAAGATGGTCGAGGCGATCCGGAACGGCGTGCTGCCGAAGACGCTGCACGTCGATGCACCGACGACCAAGGTGGACTGGACCGAGGGCAACGTCCAGCTGCTGACGGAGAATCGGGACTGGCCGGAGACCGGCCGTCCGCGCCGGGCCGGCATCTCCTCCTTCGGGCTGAGCGGCACCAACGCGCACGTGATCATCGAGCAGGCCCCGGCGGAGGTGGAGCAGCCCTCGGCCGCCACCACCGGACTGCCGGTGCTGCCGCTGGTGGTCTCGGCGAAGAACCCGGAGGCACTGCGGGCGCAGGCCGCCCGGCTCGCCGAACACCTCGACGCGGGCGCGGAGTTGGACCCGATCGACGTCGGCTACTCGCTGGCGGCGACGCGTTCGGTGCTGGAGCACCGGGGCGTGGTGGTCGGCACGGACCGGGACGAGCTGCTCGCCGGGCTGTGGGCGCTGGCGGACGGGCGGACCAGCCCGGGTGTGGTGAGTGGCTCGGGACGGGCGCGTGGTCGGACGGCGTTCCTGTTCACGGGKCAGGGGTCGCAGCGGCTCGGGATGGGGCGTGAACTGCACGCTGCCTTCCCGGTGTTCGCKGCSGCSTTCGACGAGGTGYTGGCTGARCTGGRCGGKTCGCTGCGTGAGGTGRTCTGGGGCGACGATGCCGACGAGCTGAACCGGACCGTCAACACGCAGAGTGCGCTGTTCGCCTTCGAGGTGGCACTGTTCCGGCTGGTGCAGTCGTGGGGCGTGCAGGCGGACTTCCTGGCGGGTCACTCGGTGGGCGAGATCGCGGCTGCACACGTGGCCGGGGTGCTGTCGCTGGCGGATGCGGCGAAGCTGGTGTCGGCGCGTGGGCGGCTGATGCAGGAACTGCCTTCGGGCGGTGCGATGGTGGCGATCGAGGCCGCTGAGGAGGATGTCCTGCCGCTGCTGACCGATCTGGTGAGCATTGCGGCGGTGAACGGCCCGCGTTCGGTGGTGGTGTCGGGTGACGAGGCCACGGTGCTGGAGATCGCCGCTCGTTTCGAGCGGACCAAGCGGCTGAGCGTCTCGCACGCCTTCCACTCCCCGCTGATGGACCCGATGCTCGATGAGTTCCGCACGGTGGTCAGCGGACTGACCTTCGCTGAGCCGGAGATTCCGGTGGTGGCCTCTGGGTCGTTCACCGACCCCGAGTACTGGGTGGGTCACGTCCGGGATGCGGTCCGGTTTGTCGACGCGGTACGGGAGTTGGAGTCCTCGGGTGTCTCGCGGTTCCTGGAGATCGGCCCGGACGGCATCCTGACCGGGCTGGCCCAGCAGAGCGTCGAGTCCGAGGACGCCGTCCTGGTCCCCGCGCAGCGCCGGGACCGTTCGGAGGCGGCGACCTTCGTGACGGCGCTCGGGCGGCTGTTCGCCGGCGGCGTCGAGCTGGACTGGGCCGCCTACTTCGCGGGCACCGGTGCCCGCCGGGTGGACCTGCCGACGTACGCCTTCCAGCGTCAGCGCTTCTGGGTCGACACCAACGAGTACCTGGCGGACTCCTGGTTCGGCGGTGACACCACCAACATCTCGTCGGCCGGCCTGCGTTCGGCCGAGCACCCGCTGCTCGGCGCGGTGGTCACGCTGCCGGACTCCGGCGGCGCGGTGCTGACCGGGCGGCTGTCGATCGACACCCACGCCTGGATCGCCGACCACGACGTGCTGGGCAACGTCCTGCTGCCGGGCACCGGCTTCGTCGAACTCGCGATCCGGGCGGGTGACCAGGTCGGGTGCGATGTGCTGGAGGAGCTGACGCTCCAGGCGCCGCTGATCCTGCCGCCGGGCGCTTCGGTGCAGGTCCAGGTCGCGGTCGGTGAGGCGGACGGTTCGGGGGCCCGGACCGTCACGGTGCACTCGCGCATCGAGGGCGACGACGGCGGGGACTGGACCCTGCACGCCGAGGGTGTGCTGACCTCGGGTGCTGCGGCACCGTCGTTCGACTTCTCGGAGTGGCCGCCGGCCGGTGCCACGGCGGTGGCCACCGGTGACGCGTACGACCTGCTGCTGGCTCAGGGGTACGCCTACGGGCCGGTGTTCCAGGGCCTGAAGGCCGCCTGGCAGCGCGGTGACGACCTGTTCGCCGAGGTGGCACTGCCTGCCGAGGCACACGCGGAGGCGGCCCGGTTCGGGCTGCACCCCGCGCTGCTGGATGCAGCGATGCACGCGATCCTGCTCGACGCCGGTGACCGTCCCGACGGCGAGCCCGTCCTCCCGTTCTCCTGGAACGGCGTCACCCTGCACGCCGCCGGAGCCAACGAGGTCCGGGTGCGGATCTCCCAGGTCGGCCCGGAGCACAACATCGCCCTTGCCGTCGCCGACGGTGTGGGTGCGCCGGTGCTGTCGGTGCGGTCGGTGGTGGGTAGGCCGGTGTCGTCCGAGCAGTTGTCGGCCGGGCGTGGTGTGGAGTCGCTGTTCCGGGTGGAGTGGCCGGTGGTTTCGGTCGGTTCCGGTTCGGGTGCGCTGCCCGCTTGGGATTCGCTCACTGAGGGCGCGGTGCCCGAGGCGGTGGTGTTGGAGTGTGTGACGCCGTCTGGTGAAGTCCCGAGTGCAGTAAGGGAGTTGGCCGGGCGTGTGCTGGGTGTGGTGGGGGAGTGGCTCGGTGACGAGCGGTTCGCCGATTCGCGCTTGGTGGTGCTGACCCGCGATGCGGTGGTTACGGCTGACGGCGATGCGGTGGATGTGGTGCAGGCCCCGGTGTGGGGTCTGTTGCGGGCCGCCATCGCGGAGAACCCGGGCCGGTTCGTGCTGGTGGACTGGGACGGTGCGGCGGAGTCGGGCGCGGCACTGAGTGCGGTGGTTGCCTCAGGTGAGGTGGAGGCCGCAGTCCGGGCCGGTGTGGTCCGGGTGCCGAGGTTCGCGAAGGTCGGCGCGGTCGAGGGCGCGGTGCCGTCGGTGGTCGATGGCACGGTCCTGGTGACCGGCGGCACCGGTGGTCTCGGTGCGCTGGTGGCCCGCCACCTGGTGGTCGAGCACGGCGCTACCAGTCTGCTACTGACGAGCCGTCGGGGTCTGGAGGCCCCGGGGGCACGGGAGTTGGTGGCCGAGCTGGCGACGCTGGGCGCAGCGGTGGAGGTCGCGGCGTGTGATGTGGCGGATCGTGAGGCGGTGCGGGAGCTGCTGGCCTCGCTGGACCGTCCGCTGGCGGGCGTGGTGCACGTCGCGGGTGTGATGGACAACGGTGTGGTCACCTCGGTGACGCCGGAGCGGCTGGACGCGGTGTTGGCGCCGAAGGTGGACGCGGCCTGGCACCTTCACGAGCTGACTGCCGACAGTGAGTTGGCGTTCTTCGTGATGTTCTCCTCGGCCGGTGGCATGGTGCTGGCGGCGGGTCAGGCGAACTACGCGGCTGCCAACACCTTCTTGGACGCGCTCGCGGTCCAGCGGCGGGCGGCCGGTCTGCCGGCCACCTCGATGGCGTTCGGTCTCTGGGGCGTCACCACCGGCATGAGCGGTGCGCACTCGCTGGACGAGGCCGAGCAGCGGATGGCCAAGCTGGGCCTCCCCGCGCTGCCGCAGGCCGAGGGCCTGGCGCTATTCGATGCCTCGATCGCGACCGGCGAAGCGGTCCTGGTGCCGCTCCGGATCGACCCCAAGGCCCTGCGCACGCAAGGCGATTCGCTCCACAGCCTGCTGCGCGGACTGGTCCGGGTCCCGTCCCGGCAGACCGCGCGGTCGGGCGCCGGCGGCGGATCGGCGGTCGGGCAGCAGCTCGCCCGCCTGGACGCCGCCGAGCGCGGACGGGCCCTGCTGGAGCTGGTGCGGACCGAGGTGGCCTCGGTCCTGGGGCACGCCTCGATCGACGCGGTGGAGCCGGACCGGGCGTTCAAGGAGCTGGGCTTCGACTCGCTCAGCGCGGTCGAACTGCGCAACCGCCTGAACACGGTGATCGGCATCCGGCTCTCCGCCACCCTGGTCTTCGACTACCCGAGCGCCCAGGCGGTCGCCGACCACATCGGCGAGACCCTGGCCGGTACCGAGACCGAGTCCACCGCACCGGTCGCGGTGGTGACGCCGCTGACCGACGACCCGATCGTCATCGTCGGTATGGCCTGCCGCTACCCGGGTGGGGTGGAGTCGCCGGGGGACCTCTGGCAGCTGGTGCTCGACGGGGTGGACGCGGTGTCGGACTTCCCGACCGACCGTGGCTGGGACCTCGACGCGCTCTACGATCCGGAGCCGGGAAAGCCGGGGCGCACGTACACCCGTACCGGTGGATTCCTGTACGACGCCGCCGACTTCGACGCCGACTTCTTCGGGATCTCGCCGAACGAGGCGGTCACCATCGACCCCCAGCAGCGCCTGCTGCTGGAGGCGTCCTGGGAGGCGATCGAGAACGCGGGTATCGACCCGCTCACGCTGAAGGGCAGCCGGACCGGCGTGTTCGGCGGCGTGATGTACCACGACTACGGCCTCGGCCCGGAGGCCGCCACGACCAGCGGCGGCAGCCTGGTGACCGGCCGGGTCGCCTACACCCTGGGCCTGGAGGGCCCGGCCGTCACGGTCGACACCGCCTGCTCCTCCTCGTTGGTCGCTCTGCACATGGCGGTCCAGGCGCTCCGTTCGGGCGAGGTGTCGCTCGCGCTGGCCGGTGGTGTCGCCGTGATGTCCACCCCGGGCATGTTCATCGACTTCAGCCGTCAGCGCGGGATGGCCAAGGACGGGCGCTGCAAGTCGTTCGCCGAGGCGACCGACGGCACGGGCTGGTCGGAGGGAGTTGGCGTCCTGCTGGTCGAGCGGCTGTCGGACGCGCAGCGCAACGGGCACCCGGTGCTCGCGGTGGTGCGGGGCAGCGCGATCAACCAGGACGGCGCGTCGAACGGTCTGACCGCGCCGAACGGTCCCTCGCAGCAGCGGGTGATCCGGCAGGCGCTGGCGAACGCGGGTCTGACCACCGCCGAGGTCGACGCGGTGGAGGCGCACGGTACGGGGACCACGCTGGGTGACCCGATCGAGGCGCAGGCGCTGCTGGCGACGTACGGTCAGGACCGGCCGGCGGACCAGCCGCTCTGGCTGGGCTCGATCAAGTCCAACCTGGCGCACGCCCAGGCGGCGGCCGGTGTCAGCGGCATCATCAAGATGGTCGAGGCGATCCGGAACGGCGTGCTGCCGAAGACGCTGCACGTGGACGCGCCGACCTCGAAGGTGGACTGGACCGAGGGCAATGTCCAGCTGCTGACGGAGCGTCGGGACTGGCCGGAGACCGGCCGTCCGCGTCGGGCCGGTATCTCCTCCTTCGGGCTGAGCGGTACCAACGCGCACATCATCATCGAGCAGGCCCCGGCCGCCGAGGAGCAGCCGGCCACCGAGGTGGCCCAGCTGCCCGCGGTGCCCTGGACGGTCTCGGCGAAGAGCGTGGACGCGATCCCCGCCCAGGCGGCCCGGCTCGCCGAGTACGTCGAGGCCCGGCCCGAACTGGCCCCGGCCGACCTGGGGTTCTCGCTCGCGACCTCACGTTCCGCGCTGGACCACCGGGCGGTGGCGGGCAGCGCCGCCCCCCCGGGGCGGGGCTGAACTGGACGGGTCGCTGCGTGAGGTGGTCTGGGGTGACGACGCAGAGCTTCTGAACCGCACGGTGAACACGCAGAGTGCGCTGTTCGCCTTCGAGGTCGCCCTGTTCCGCCTGGTGCAGTCGTGGGGTGTGCGGCCGGACTTCCTGGCCGGGCACTCCGTCGGTGAGATCGCCGCCGCGCACGTCGCCGGGGTGTTCTCGCTCGCGGATGCGGCGAAGCTGGTCTCGGCACGTGGCCGGTTGATGCAGGAACTGGCGGCGGGCGGTGCCATGGTGGCGATCGAGGCCACCGAGGAGGAGATCCTCCCGCTGCTGACCGCTGACGTCAGCATCGCGGCGGTCAACGGCCCCCGCTCGGTGGTGGTCTCAGGTGACGAGGCCACGGTGCTGCGGATCGCCGAGGGCTTCGAGCGGACCAAGCGGCTGAGCGTCTCGCACGCCTTCCACTCCCCGCTGATGGACCCGATGCTGGACGAGTTCCGTGCCGTGGTCAGCGGGTTGACCTTCACCGAGCCGAAGACCCCGATGGTGACCACCGGCAACGTCACGGACCCGGAGTACTGGGTGAGTCACGTCCGTGACGCGGTCCGATTCGCTGACAACGTCCGGGAGTTGGAGTCGCGCGGAGTCTCCCGGTTCGTGGAGATCGGCCCCGACGGCATCCTCACCGGGCTGGCCCAGCAGAGCGTCGAGTCCGACCGCGCACTGTTCGTCGCGGCGGTCCGCAGGGACCGTCCGGAGCCGGCCACGCTGGTGACCGCGCTCGGCCGACTGCACGCCGCCGGTGTGGCGGTCGACTGGCCCGCGTTCTTCGCGGCCTCCGGTGCCCGCCGGGTGGATCTGCCGACGTACGCCTTCCAGCGGACCCGCTACTGGGTGGACGCGCTGGCCGGGGTGAACGACGTCGCCTCCGTCGGTCAGGACGCCGTCGAGCACCCGCTGCTCGGTGCATCCGTCGAACTGCCGGACGGTGCAGGCCTGGTGCTCACCGGCAGGCTGGCCACCGGTGCCCAGTCCTGGCTGGCCGATCACGTGGTGGGGGAGACGACACTCTTCCCCGGCACCGGCTTCGTCGAGCTGGCGATCCGGGCCGGTGACCAGCTCGGCTGCGGGGTGCTGGAGGAGCTGACGCTCCAGGCGCCGTTGGTGCTGCCGGAGCGCGGGGGCGTCCAGCTCCAGGTCGCGGTCGGTGCGGCGGACGGGACGGGTGCCCGGCCGGTCACCGTCCACTCCCGGCCGGAGGGCGACGAGGGTGCGGGCTGGACCCTGCACGCCGAGGGTCTGCTGACCGACGAGGCCCAGGCCCCGTCGTTCGACCTGACCGCTTGGCCGCCGAGCGGTGCGACGGCGGTGGACATCGAGGACGGGTACCAGCGGCTGCTGGCCATGGGCTTCGGCTACGGTCCGGCGTTCCAGGGCCTGCGGGCGGTCTGGCAGGACGGTGAGTCGATCCTCGCGGAGGTCTCGCTGCCGGCCGAGGCGCACACCGAGGCGGCCCGCTTCGGGCTTCACCCGGCGCTGCTGGACGCCTGCCTGCACGCGGCGATCCTGGCCAACGACGCCTCGGAGGGTGACGGCGGCCGGGTGCTGCCGTTCTCCTGGTCCGGTGTCGAGCTCTTCGCGGCCGGTGCGGCCGCCGTCCGGGTCCGGATCTCGCCGTCGGGCGAGAACACCGTGGCGCTGGCTCTCGCCGACGCCGTCGGCAAGCCGCTGGCCGCCGTACGCTCGCTGGTGTCCCGCCCGGTCACTGACGAGCAGCTGGCGGCGGGCCGGACGGCCTTCCATGACAGCCTGTTCACCCTGGACTGGATGCCGGTGACCCCGGCAGGACCGGTCGTGCCGGTCTCCGCCGTGGACTGGGAGACGGTCGCGGCCGCCGAGGCCGCGGTGCCCGAGCTGGTGGTGCTGCGGGTCGAGGGCGGCAACGACGCCGAGGCGGTCCGTACCGCCACCCACCGGGTGCTCGCGGTGCTCCAGGCCTGGTCGCAGGAGGAGCGCTTCGGTGCCGCCACGCTGGCGGTGCTCACCCGGGGTGCGATCGCGCTGCCGGGGGAGGACGTCACCGACCTGGCCGGTGCGGCGGTCTGGGGCCTGGTCAGGGCCGCCCAACTGAGCAACCCCGAGGGCATCGTGCTCGCCGACCTCGACCCCGGCCTGGACACCGGCCGGGCCGGGGAGGCCGAGGCGCTCGCCGCCGTACTGGCCACCGCCGAACCGCAGTTGGTAGTGAGGGGCGGCACGGTCCTGGCGGGCCGGCTGGCCCGGGTGCCGGTCGACAGCCAGGTGACAACGCCCGCCACCCGCTTCGACCGGGCGGCCACCGACCCGGTGCTGGTCACCGGTGCGACCGGTCTGCTGGGCCGCCTGGTGGCCCGCCGCCTGGTCACCGAGCACGGGGTCCGCAGCCTGCTGCTGGTCAGCCGGCGCGGCGCCGCCGCCGACGGGATGTCCGACCTGCGAGCCGAACTGGCCGGGCTGGGTGCCGAGGTGGAGCTGGCCGCCTGCGACGTGTCCGACCGGGAGTCGGTGGCCAAGCTGCTGACCGGCCGTCAACTCTCCGGTGTGGTGCACCTGGCAGGTGTCCTGGACGACGGTGCGATCGGCTCGCTGACGCCCGAGCGGATGGACCGGGTGCTGCGCCCGAAGGTGGATGCGGCGCTCAACCTGCACGAGCTGACCAGCGGGATGGACCTGACCGCCTTCGTGCTCTTCTCCTCGGCGGCCGGCACGCTCGGCAACGCGGGGCAGGGCAACTACGCGGCGGCGAACGCCTTCCTGGACGGGCTGGCCGCACACCGGCGGGCCCACGGTCTGCCCGCCCAGTCGCTGGCCTGGGGCCTGTGGGCCGACGGCGGTATGGCCGGTGAGCTGGCCGAGGCCGACGTCCGGCGGATGGGCCGGGTCGGCATCGGGGCGATCCCGACCGAGCGGGGCCTCGAACTGTTCGACGTGGCAGGCACCTTGGCGAGTCCGGCGGTGCTGCCGATCCGGCTCGACCTGCGGACGCTGGCCGAGGCGGGCGAGGATCTGCCGCCGGTCTTCCGGGGCCTGGTCCGGAGCCGGCCGCGCCGGGCGGCCGCGGCCGCCGCCGGAGCGGTCTCCGCCGGAGCGGTCTCCGCCGAGGGCCTGCTGGCCCGGCTGAACGGCCTCCCGGCAGCCGACCGGGCCGAGGTGCTGCTGGAGCTGGTGCAGACCCAGGCGGCCGTGATCCTCGGTCACGCGGGCGGTCACGCGGTCGAACCCGACCGTGCCTTCAAGGAGTTGGGCTTCGACTCGCTGTCGGCGGTCGAGTTCCGCAACCAGGTCAACGCGGCCACCGGCCTTCGGCTGCCGGCCACGCTGGTCTTCGACTACCCGAACGCCCGGGCGCTGGCCCTGCACCTGGGTGAGGTGCTGGTCCCGGAGCCCGGGGCCGACCAGGGCGGAGCGGTCGGCACCGAGGAGGACCGGATCCGCCGCATCCTGCGGGAGATCCCGATCGACCGGCTGCGGATCGCCGGCCTGCTGGACGAACTGCTGGAGCTGGGCGGCGAGTCGGCCGTCGGCGACGGCGGAGCGGACCAGGACGGCCCGGCGGACCAGGAGGGCTCGATCGACGGGCTCGACGCCGACAGCCTGATCAGCATGGCCTTCGAGGGCCTCTCCATCGACGACTGAGCGACCGGCGGCCGAACAGTCGGCCGCCGGGCGCACGAACAGCGAAAGGAATCGGGGTAGCGATGGCTCTGGCGCCCAGTGCCAAGGGAAGCGTGCCGTTCCGTGAACACAAGACCTGGTACCGGGTGACCGGAGACCTGAAATCGGGAAAGCCGGTCGTGGTCGCGGTGCACGGCGGTCCCGGCAGTACCCACGACTATCTGCTGAATCTCGCCGAACTCTCGGCGCAGGGCTGGCCGGTGGTGCACTACGACCAGATCGGAAACGGCGGTTCGACCCATCTCCCGGACCGCGGTGCGGATTTCTGGACGGTCGAGCTCTTCCTCGACGAACTGGACAACCTGCTCGGCGCGTTGGGGATATCCGACAACTACGTGCTGTTCGGCCAGTCCTGGGGCGGGTTGCTGGCGGCGAAGCACGCCGCCGGCCGCCCGGCCGGTCTGCGCGGCCTGGTGGTGGCGAACGCCCCGGCGTCGTACCCGCTCTGGCTGCAGGAGGCCAAGGTGCTGCGCGACGCGCTGCCGCCCGAGGTGAACGAGACCCTGCACAGGCACGAGGCGGCCGGGACCACCGACAGCCAGGAGTACTTCAACGCGATGATGCCGTTCTACCTGCGGCACGTCTGCCGGCTGGACCCCTGGCCGAGGGACTTCATGGCCTCGTTCATGGAGGTCTACAACGACCCCACGGTCTACCGGACCATGAACGGGCCGAGCGAGTTCCACGTCATCGGCACCTTGAAGGACTGGGGTGTGACGGACTGCATCGAGAACATCGCGGTGCCCACCCTGCTGATCTCCGGCGCCTACGACGAGGCGACCCCGGCCACCGTCCAGCCGTACGCCGACCTCATCCCGGACGTGAGCTGGGAGATCCTCGAGAACTCCAGCCACATGCCGCACCTTGAGGAGCCGGAGAAGTTCCTCGAGGTGCTGAGCAGCTATCTGAGCCGGATTCACTGACCGGCCGTCCAGGGGTCGGCGGGCGGGCTAGGGGACCGAACAGGGGGGTCGGCAATTACGGCCCCCGACTAGTCTCCGAACTACCGCGAGTCAAGTCCCCGAGCCGTCACTGGATTCGCCGGGTTCAAGGTAGTCAGGCCGCGTTGCACACCTATGCCGGGGCCCACTCCCACAGGCGGGCCCATGAGACCGGAGGAATGTCCGAATGTCCCTGCTGACCCTCGAATTTCCCACCACGGAACGATTCAAAGCGTTCGGCCCAAGACACATCGACGAGATCGCCAGCCGTTACGGACTTCCTGCGCACCTCCAGGAGACCGTCCGGATGATCTCGCAGGTCCTGCCGTTCCGGGTCAACGAGTACGTGCTCTCCTCGCTGATCGACTGGACCAACATCCCGAACGACCCGATCTTCCAGCTGGTCTTCCCGCAGCCGGGGATGCTGTCGATCGAGGACGAGAAGCGGCTCAGCGTGCTGTCCGGTGACCCGGCGAACAAGCTCCAGCTCCGGGAGACCGTGCAGGACATCCGCTCGCGGCTGAACCCGCACCCGTCCGGGCAGAAGGAGCTCAACGTCCCCCGGCTGGACGGCGTCGAACTGGCCGGCATGCAGCACAAGTACCGCGAGACGGTGCTCTACTTCCCCGGCCAGGGGCAGACCTGCCACGCGTACTGCACCTACTGCTTCCGCTGGGCGCAGTTCGTCGGTGACGCCGACCTCAAGTTCGCCGCGCCGGACCCGAGTCAGCTGGTCGAGTACCTGAAGGCGCACCCGCAGGTGACCGACGTGCTGGTCACCGGTGGCGACCCGATGGTGATGTCGACCGAGCGGCTGCGCAGCCACCTGGAGCCGCTGCTGGCGATCGACAGCGTCCGGACCATCCGGATCGGCACCAAGTCGGTCGCGTACTGGCCGCAGCGGTTCGTCACCGACCAGGACGCCGACGAGGTGCTCTGGCTGTTCGAGAAGATCGTGGACTCGGGCCGCAACCTCGCGGTGATGGGCCACTTCAGCCACCCGCGGGAGCTGGAGACCGACATCGCCCGCCGGGCGCTGCAGCGGATCCGCTCCACCGGCGCGCTGGTCTACGGCCAGGCCCCGCTGATCGGCAAGGTCAACGACGACGCCGACGCCTGGGCCGAGTTGTGGCGCCGGGAGCTCGGTGCCGGTGTGGTGCCGTACTACATGTTCGTGGAGCGGGACACCGGCCCGCACGACTACTTCAAGGTGCCGCTGGCCCAGGCGGTCGGCATCTTCCAGGCCGCCTACCGTCAACTGCCGGGCCTGGCCCGGACGGTGCGCGGTCCGGTGATGTCCGCCAAGCCGGGCAAGGTCGCGGTGGACGGGATCGAGGACACCCCGCAGGGCAAGTACTTCCAGCTGCGGCTGCTCCAGGCCCGGGACCCCGAGCTGGTCGGCCGCCCGTTCAAGGCGCACTTCTCGGAGACCGCCTCCTGGGTGGACGAGCTCGAGCTGGCGGAGACCACCCCGGCCGACATCAGGGCAGCGGTGCAGGGGGTCTGAGCACCCCCGGAGAGGCGGCGGGACTCTCCTCCCGGCCCGGGGCGCAAGGTCTGGGCGCAACGGCAGAAAACAGTGGAAGGAGCTGGCGATGGCCGGCCGGAAAGTGTCACCGAACCTGGACCTCAACAACGACGTGGCGGAGCGCCGGACGAGGGGCGAGTCGATCGTCCATCTGGCCTTCGGCGAGGCGCGGTTGCCGGTCCACCCGGCGCTGAAGGGGCAGTTGGCTGCCAGCTCCGGGGAGAACGCCTACGGGGCGGTGCCCGGCGGCCGGGCGGTCCGGCGGGAGGCGGCGGGCTACTTCAGCCGCCGCAACCTGCCGACCGAGCCCGAGCAGGTCGTGGTCGCTCCGGGCAGCAAGCCGCTGCTGATGGCGGTTCAGTTCGTCGTCCCCGGCGACCTGGTGATCCCCAAGCCCGCCTGGAACACCTACAAGCCGCAGGGCCTGCTGGCCGGCAAGCAGGTGTACGAGGTGGACATCCCGGCCGAGTGCGGCGGTGTGCCGGACCCGGTCAAGCTGCGGGAGACCGTCCGGGCCGCGCGCGCGGCCGGCGGCAACCCGCGGCTGGTGGTGCTCACCCTCCCGGACAACCCGACCGGCACCGTGGTCTCCCCCGAACTGGTCCGGGAGATCTGCGCGGTGGCGGAGGAGGAGGACCTCTACCTGATCTCCGACGAGATCTACCGGGACGTGGTGCACGACCCGGCCACCCCGGTGCTCAGCCCCGCCGAGGTGCTGCCGGAGCGCACCATCGTCACCAACGGTCTGAGCAAGACGCTGGCGCTCGGCGGCTGGCGGATCGGCGTGGCCCGGTTCCCCGACAACACCTGGGGCAACAGCGTCCGGGACGGTGTCATCTCGCTGGCCAGCGAGGTCTGGTCGACGCTGGCCATCCCGATGCAGGAGGTCGCGGCGTACGCCTTCTCCGAGCCGCCGGAGGTGCGTGACCGGTTCGCCAGGAGCGCCCGGCTGCACGGGGCGGTGGCCCGCGCGGTGTACCGGATCATGATCGGGGCCGGCGCCACCTGCCGCCCGCCGACCGGCGGGTTCTACGTCTACCCGGACTTCGAGCCGAAGCGCGCGGTGCTGGAGGCCAAGGGCATCACCGACGCCCAGTCGCTCTTCCGGTACCTGTTCGACGAGTTCGGGATCGTGGTGCTGGCGGGCGACAACCTGGGCGACGACTCCGGGGCGCTCCGCTTCAAGGCCGCCACCAGCCTGCTGTACGGCCACACCCGGGAGGAGCAGCAGCTCGCCCTGGACGCCGAGGACCCGCTGTCGCTCCCGCACATCCGGGACGTGCTGACCCGGATCGAGGAAGCCTTCACCAAGCTCGTCGGCTGACCGATCCACCAACTCTGAAGGGAACAACCCGAGATGAAGGCCGAAGACCGGCCCGGCACCGCGATCATCTTCCCCGGCATGGGGCCGTCGCAGTTCGCGGACGTGGCGAAGTTCATGCTGCTCAACCCGTTCGCCCGGAAGCTGGTGGCGACCGCCGGGGAGACCCTCGGATACGACCTGCTGGCACGCTACCGGGCCAGTGAGAGCGACTACTCGGAGTACGCCCAGGTCGCCTTCCTGGTGAACTGCGTCGCGCTCGCCCAGTGGGCCGAGGCGGAGCTGGACGGCCGCCCCGAGCTGATCGCCGGGCCGAGCTTCGGCAGCAAGGCGGCCGCCGTGCACTCGGGGTCGCTGGACTTCGCCGAGGCGGTCTGGGCGACCGCCCAGATGGCCCGCTGCGAGGACGAGTACTTCGCGGTCGAGCACCGGGACATCGTCACCCACTCGTTCACCCGCACCCCGCAGGCCCGACTGGCCGAGGTACTGGCCGAGTTGGACGAGCAGGGGGAGTGGTACGACATCTCCTGCTACATCGACGAGGACTTCTACATGCTCTCGCTGCGGGAGGGCCGGGTGGACTGGCTGCAGGACCGGCTGCGGGCGATGGGCGGCCTGCCGCTGTACACGATGAACCCGCCGATGCACTCCTCGGCCTTCGGCGCGCTGCGCGACCGGGTCGAGGCGGAGGTGGTGGACCGGCTGACCTTCGCCGACCCGGTGCTGCCGATCGTGGCGGACCAGGACGGCTCGGTGCTCACCACCGGCGCGGGCGTCCGGACGATGATCCTGGACGGCTACGTGAAGCCGGTGCGCTGGCCGGCCGTGGTGGAGACCTTCCGGCGGCTGGGCATCGGCACCGTCCAGGTGTCGGGCCCGGACGGCCTGTTCGGCCGGGTGGGTGCCACCACCCGGAACTTCGAGGTGGTCCCGGTCAACCCGCGGACCGCGATGCAACCGCGCCGCCGGGTCCCTGCATAAAGGAAATTCCCTCCGGAATCACCAGGATTCCGGAGGGAATTTCGGGCCGACGTCTGTGACGGTCAGACAGCCGGAGCACCGAGCTTCGAGATCGCGTTCCACAGCGTCTCCGCCGTGGAGAAGGTCTCGGAGTTCAGGAAATCGTGGATGAACTCGACACCGTACGTCTCCTCGAGTGAGGCGAGCAGGTCCACGGTGCCCATCGAGTCCAGGCCCAGTTCGCGGAGACTGACGTCGGGCCGCAGTTCGTCACCGGCCTCCAGATACGGCAGGTGCCGACGGATCGTGTTCTCGAACTTCTTGTCCCACATGCTGACTCCGAATGTCGATTCCCGACCTGGGCGGGATTTCCAGGATGTCTTGCGCGTTCGACGATACCCGCGCCGGGAGTGCGGGCCGCAACCCCTTACCACCCCTCTCCTGGAGGCAAGAATGAACCTGACCGACGGGCCTGCGCTGCACGCCCGATTCCTGCGTGGACTGGCCGTCTCACCCGACCGCCTGGCGGTCCGGCTGGGTGCCGAGTCGCTGACCTACACCGAGGTGCACCGCCGTGCGCTGAGCTGGGCGGGCGCCCTGCTGGCCGGCCCCGGTGAGCCGCCCGAGGTGATCGGGGTGCTGGCCGGCAAGGGGGTCGAGGCGTACGTCGCGATCCTGGCCGGGCTCTACACCGGCCGCACGGTGGTGCCGCTGCGCTCGGACTTCCCGGTCGCCCGGACCCGCCGGATGCTCGAGGTGGCCGGGGTCCAGGCGGTGGTGGCCGACCGGTTCGGCCTGGCCAACCTGGTCGAGATGGCGGCCGAGGGTCTCGACCTGCCGGTGCTCGCCCCCGGCCACGGGCTGGACGAGGAAGGGAAGTTGCGCGGCCTGCCGCTGCGCGGGATCGCCCTGGACGAGCGGGACGCGCTCACCGAACCCCGCCCGGTCAGCGCCACCGACCGGGCGTACGTGCTGTTCACCTCGGGCTCGACCGGCACCCCCAAGGGCGTGCCGATCAGCCACGGCTCCACCCACCACTACTTCGAACTGCTCGACCAGCGCTACGACTTCAACGCCGATGACATCTTCTCGCAGACCTTCGACGTCAACTTCGACTGCGCGGTCTTCGACATGTTCTGCGCCTGGGGCGCCGGTGCCACCCTGCTGGCGCTCCCCAACGAGGCGTACCACGACCTGCCCGGCTACCTCACCCAGCAGGGTGTGACGGTCTGGTTCTCCACGCCGAGCGCGATCTCGCTGGTGCGCCGCACCCGGGGGCTGAAGCCGGACTCGATGCCCGGCCTGCGCTGGAGCCTGTTCGCGGGCGAGGCGCTACGGGCCGCGGACGCCACCGACTGGCAGGACGCCGCGCCGAACTCCACCCTGGAGAACATCTACGGCCCGACCGAACTGACCGTCACCGTCACCGGCTACCGCTGGGACCGGGACACCTCGCCGGTGCTCTGCGTGAACGGCCTCACCCCGATCGGCCTGGTGCACGAGGGGCACGACTTCGTGCTGATCGCCCCGAACGGCGTGCCCTCGCTGACCGAGGGCGAACTCTGCATCACCGGGCCGCAGATGACCACCGGTTACCTCGATCCGACGGACGACCAGGGCCGGTTCCTGGAGCACGAGGGCCGCCGCTGGTACCGCACCGGAGACCGGGTGCGGCAGCACGGAAACGGGGTGCTGGTCTACCTCGGCCGGCTGGACGCCCAGGTGCAGGTGCAGGGCTGGCGGGTCGAGCTGGCCGAGATCGACCACGCCCTGCGGGTCTGCGCCGGGGTGCAGGACGCGGTGGCGGTGGCCAGGGAGGGCGCGAACGGCACCGAGCTGGTGGTCTTCTACGTTGGCGAGAAGTCGCCGCCGGCCGAACTGGCCCGCCAGCTGCGCGAGGTGCTGCCGCACAGCATGGTGCCCCGGCACTACCGGCACGTCGAGGACTTCCCGCTGAACGCCAACCGCAAGGTGGACCGCGGCCTGCTGGCCAGGCAGGCGGCCGCCGAGCTGGAGGCCGTACTGGCCTGAGCACCTGATACGCCGACGGCCCCGACCTCCCAGGAGGTCGGGGCCGTTCGGGTTGACGTGGCGTCAGACGACGCTGGCCGCCAGCACCTTGCGGTCGATCTTGCCGTTCGGGGTGACCGGGAGGCTGTCCACCACCCGCAGCTCGTGCGGGGTCATGTAGGCCGGCAGGGTCTCCTTGCAGAAGGCCCGGATCTCGTTCTCGCTGATCTGCTCGGCGTCCTTGGCGGTCACCACGAACGCGCCGAGCACCGGCTCCTTGTCGGCGCGCGGCAGCACCAGTGCGGCGGCCGCGGTGATCCCGGGGAACTCCAGGATCCGGCGCTCCACCTCGCCCAGCTCGACCCGGTTGCCGCGGATCTGCACCTGGTTGTCGGCCCGGCCGCAGAAGTACAGCTCGCCGTCGGCGCCTTGGTAGGCGAGGTCGCCGGTGCGCAGCACCAGCTGTCCTGACTTGGGGTTCAGCGGGTCGGGCACCTGGGCCGCCCGGGTGGCCTCCAGGTCGTCCCAGTAGCCGGTGAACATCGACGGGGCGCGCAGGTGGATGTGGCCGACCACGCCGGGCTCGGTGACCGGCACCTGGTCCTCGTCCACGATGGTCATCTCGGCGCCCGGGTAGGCGAAGCCGATCGAGAGCTTCTCCAGGTCGTCCGGGAGCGGGTTGGGCACGTCGGTGAAGGAGGCGGCCATCGACTCGGTGGCGCCGTAGCAGTTGACCAGCCGGGCGGTCGGCCGGGCCCGCTGGAGCAGCCGCAGCTCGGGCAGCGGGAAGTCCTCGCCGCAGAACAGCACGCCTCGCAGCTTCTCCAGCTCGGCCAGCCCGGCGAGTTCGTGCCGCAGCACGCCGCGCCAGATCGACGGCACGCCGTTCACCTGGGTCACCTCGGCCTCGTTCAGGAAGGCCAGAAAGCGCCGTGGCCAGGGCAGCGCGGCGCGCGGCACCGGCACGACGGTGGCACCGCTGCCCAGCGCCAGGCCGATGTCCAGCAGCGAGAAGTCGAACTGCAGCGGCGAGGTGGTGGCCACCCGGTCCTCGGTGCCGACGATGCCGGCCGCCAGCATGCCCCGGTAGAAGGCCACCACGCCGCGGTGGCTCATCACCACGCCCTTGGGCCGTCCGGTGGTGCCCGAGGTGAAGATCATGTACGCCGGGTCGGTGGCGGACGCCTCCCGGCGGTGCCGCACCCGGGCCACCGGCGGGCGCTCCACTGACAGGCCGTTCGGCCCGAACCTGGCGGTGCCGACCTCGGCCGGGATGCCCTGCCGGTCGCCGGTCGGGCTCTGCAGGTGCAGCGCGGGCGCGGTGGTCGAGATGATCGAGTGCAGTCGCTTGTCCGGGGTCTCCGGGCTGACCGGGACGAACGCGACACCGGCCTTGGAGCAGGCCAGCAGCAGCGCGATCGCGTGCCCTGAGGTGTCCGACTCCAGGATCACCCGGTCCCCGATGTCCAGGCCGAGATCCACCAGTGCGGCGGCGTACCTGTCGACCCGGTCGGCGAGTTCCCGGTAGGTGGTGGTGACCAGCCCGCCGACCCCGTCGGATTCGACCACGGCGGGCCGTTCCGGAGCGAATGCGACCGGGGCGAGCATGAATTCATGAATTCGCTCGGCAGGCCGCTGCGCGTAATTCTCGGCACTCAAGTTCACGTGAATCAGTCCCCTGTCGGCTAGAGCTATCCAGGGTTTTGGTACCACGGATGTGCCGCCCCTTGTACACCCGTAATCGCAGTCTGGGGCCCCTAGGGGGCCTTAGGGGCTTGGGCGCGTGTTCGAGTTTCCGTAGTGTGCATTTCTGTGGCTGCCCGTGCGTGGCCTGCCGGCGAAGACGGATAAAGTGGAGCGTATCTCGATGAGCGAGTCTGGGAGTTTCGTTTCCGGTGACGGGCAGACGCCGGTGGACCGGTCCGAGCTGGTCCGTCGACTGGAGGCACTGCCGGTGTCGGAGCAGCGCCGCGTGCTGCTCGACCTGGTGTGTGAGCAGACCCTGGCGGTGCTGCGCAGAGTGCGCCCCGGCACCGACCCGGTGGTCGACGTCGACCGTCCGTTCAAGGAGCAGGGCCTCGACTCACTGGGCCTGGTCGAGGTGCACGCCCGGCTGAACGCGGCCACCAACCTGGCCCTGCCGGTCACGGCGGGCTTCGACCACCCGACCCCCGCGCTGCTCGCCGAGTACCTGCGGGCCGAGGCGCTGGGCCTGCCGGAGGACGCCGGGGTGTCCACCCTGGCGGCGTACGCGGACGACGAGCCGATCGCCATCGTCGGCGTCGGCTGCCGCTTCCCCGGCGAGGTGACCTCGCCCGAGGCGCTCTGGCGGATCGTCAGCGAGGGCCGCACCGTCTCCGGCGACTTCCCGGACGACCGTGGCTGGGACCTCGACAACCTCTTCGACCCGGAGCCTGGCGTACCGGGCCGCAGCTACACCCGCAAGGGTGGATTCCTTTACGACGCAGCCGAGTTCGACGCCGACTTCTTCGGCATCAGCCCGCGCGAGGCACTCACCATGGACCCGCAGCAGCGGGTCACCCTGGAGGCCGCCTGGGAGGCGCTGGAGCACGCGGGCATCGACCCGACCGAGCTCCGCGGCACCCGGGCCGGCGTCTTCCTCGGGGCCGGCGCGCACGAGTACGGCGTCCGCTCGCACGAGAGCCCGGCGGGCCTGGAAGGCTATCTGCTGACCGGCACCTCGCTCTCCATCGCCAGCGGCCGGGTGGCCTACACCCTCGGCCTGGAGGGCCCCGCCCTCACCATCGACACCGCCTGCTCCAGCTCGCTGGTGGCCCTGCACCTGGCCGTCCAGTCGCTGCGCCGGGGCGAGTCCTCGCTCGCGCTGGCCGGTGGCGTGACGCTGATGGGCAGCCCGGCGATCTTCACCGAGTTCAGCCGCCAGCGCGGGCTGGCCGAGGACGGCGTGATCAAGGCCTTCGCCGAGGCCGCCGACGGCACCGCCTTCGGCGAGGGTGTCGGCGTGCTGGTGGTCGAGCGGCTCTCCGACGCCCAGCGGCTCGGCCACCCGGTGCTGGCCGTGGTGCGCGGCACCGGCATCAATCAGGACGGGGCCAGCAACGGCCTCACCGCCCCCAGCGGCGCCGCCCAGCGCCGGGTGATCCGCGACACCCTGGCCACCGCCGGGCTGACGGCCGATCAGGTGGACGCGGTCGAGGCGCACGGCACCGGCACCACGCTCGGCGACCCGATCGAGGCCCAGGCCCTGCTGGCCACCTACGGCAAGGGCCGCTCCGCGGACCGGCCGCTCTGGCTCGGCTCGGTGAAGTCCAACATCGGCCACACCCAGGCCGCCGCAGGCGTGGCGAGCATCGCCAAGGTGATCATGGCGCTGCGGCACGAGGTGCTGCCGCGCACCCTGCACGTGGACGCGCCGTCCAGCAGCGTCGACTGGTCCGCCGGGGAGGTCCGGCTGCTGACCGAGGATCAGGACTGGCCGCGGGACGCCGAGCGCCCCCGCCGGGTCGGTATCTCCTCGTTCGGCGTCAGCGGCACCAACGCGCACGTGATCATCGAGGAGCCGCCGGCCGTCGAGCCCGCCGAGGCGGTCACGGCTGAGGGCATTTCGACCCCCGTGCCGGTCACCGTCAGCGCCAAGAGTGAGCAGGCCCTGCGCGGCCAGGCCGAGCGGCTGCTCGCGCTGGCCGAGGCCGACCAGGAGCTCACCCCGGCCGACCTCGGCCACTCGCTCGCCACCACCCGCGCCACGCTCGCCGAGCGGGCCGTTCTTGTGGTCCAGGACCGCGACGAACTGCTCGCCGGTCTCCGGGCGTTGGCGGCCGACGCGGAGATCCCCGGGCTGTTCCGGGGCACCGCGCCGGCCGGTCGGCTGGCCTTCCTGTTCACCGGCCAGGGCTGCCAGCGGCTGGCGATGGGCCGGCAGCTGTACGAGACCTACCCGGTCTTCGCCCGGGCGCTCGACCAGGCCATCGGCTACCTCGACCTGCAGCTCGAAATCCCGCTCTGGGACGTGCTGTTCGCCGCCGAGGGCTCGCCCGAGGCCGAGCTGCTGCACCAGACCTGCTACGCCCAGGTCGCGCTGTTCGCGGTCGAGGTCGCGCTCTACCGCCTGGTCGAGTCCTGGGGCCTGCGCCCGGACTTCCTGGCCGGCCACTCGGTCGGCGAGATCGCGGCGGCCCACGTGGCGGGGGTGCTCTCGCTGGAGGACGCCGCCACCCTGGTGGCCGCCCGGGGCCGGCTGATGCAGGAACTGCCCACCGGCGGCGCGCTGGTGGCGATCCAGGCGAGCGAGGACGAGATCCTGCCGCTGCTCACCGCCGGGGTCAGCATCGCGGCGGTGAACGGCCCGCGTGCGGTGGTGATCGCGGGCGAGGAGGAGGCGGTCCTGGCGATCGCCGCCCGGTTCGAGCGAACGAAGCGGCTGCGGGTCTCGCACGCCTTCCACTCACCGCTGATGGAGCCGATGCTCGAGGAGTTCGGCCTGATCGCCGGGATCCTCAGCTACTCCGCCCCGCGCATCCCGATCGTCTCCACCGTCACCGGCCGCCCGGCCACCGTCGAGGAGCTGACCTCGCCGGACTACTGGGTGCGCCACGTACGGGAGTCGGTGCGCTTCCACGACGCGGTGGAGAGCCTGGCGGCCAACGGCGTCCGGAGCTTCCTGGAGCTCGGTCCCGACGCGGTGCTGACCGCGATGGGCCAGGACTGCGTGCCCGAGCAGGCCGCCGACGCGGTCTTCGTCGCCGCGCTGCGCGCCGGACGGGACGAGGTCAGGGAGCTGGTCTCCGCGGTCGCCCGGATGCACGCCCGGGGCGGCGCGCTGGACGGCGACACCCCGTACGCGGGCCTGGCGCCGCGCCGGGTCCCGCTGCCCACCTACGCGTTCCAGCACAAGCGTTACTGGCTGACCGCGCCCACGGTCGCCGCCGATGCCGCCGGTCTCGGCCAGGACGTCGTGCAGCACCCGCTGCTGGGCGCGGCGGTCAGCCTGGCCGGTTCGGACACCGTGGTGCTCACCGGTCGGCTCTCGCTGCGGGCCCAGCCCTGGCTGGGCGACCACGTCATCGCGGGCACGGTCCTGCTGCCCGGCACCGCCTTCGTCGAACTGGCGCTGGCCGCCGGCGATCAGGTCGGCTGCGACCTGGTCGAGGAACTCACCCTGGCCGCCCCGCTGGTGATCCCGGCCGAGGGGGATGTCGCGCTCCAGGTGGTGGTCGGCGTCGCCGACGGCACCGGGCGGCGCACCGTCGAGTTCTACTCCCGGACCGAGGACGGTCCGTGGGAGCGGCACGCCGAGGCCGTGCTCGGCTCCGGTGCTCCCCTTCTGGATGCCGCCGAGCTCGCCGTCTGGCCGCCGCAGGGCGCCCAGCCGCTCGACGTCAGCGGTCTGTACGAGCAGATGGCCGGTCAGGGCTACGGCTACGGCCCGGCCTTCCGGGCCGTTCGGGCCGCCTGGCAGCTCGGCGGCGAGGTGTTCGCCGAGGTCGCGCTCGACCAGGAGGTCAAGGCCGACGCGTTCGGCCTGCACCCCGCGCTGCTGGACGCCGCGCTGCACGCCGCCGACCTGGCCGGTCCGGTCCCGGACGGCACCCGGGTGCCGTTCGCCTGGGCCGGGGTCGCGCTGCACTCGGTCGGCGCCTCCGCCGTCCGGGTCCGGATCACCCCCAACGGGACGGACAGCCTGGCGCTGACCATCGCCGACCAGGCCGGCCTGCCGGTCGCCCGGGTCGAGTCACTGGTGCTGCGCCAGGTCTCCGCCGAGCAGCTGGAGGCCGGGCGGGCGGGCCGCCGCGAGCCGCTGTACCGGATCGGCTGGCAGACGCTCGCGCTGCCCACGACCGAGGCTTCCGAAGGCTTCGTCCGCCGTCCGATCGTGGCCACGCCCGAGGGTGAACTCCCGGACGTGGTGAGGCTGGTGACGGCCGATGCGCTGACCGCCGTGCAGGACTGGCTGGCCGACGAGAGCGCCGCCCGGTTGGTGGTGGTCACCCGGAACGCGGTGGTGGCCGGGGACGGCGACCCGATCGACCCGGCCCAGGCCGTGGTCTGGGGCCTGGTCCGCTCGGCCGAGGCCGAGAACCCCGGCCGGTTCGTGCTGGCCGACCTGGACGGCAGCGCCGAGTCCGAGCGCGCGCTGACCGCCGCGCTGGCCTCCGGTGAGACCGAACTCGCGCTGCGCGACGGTGAGTTCCTGGTGCCCCGGGTGGCCGCACTCCCGGCCGAGGCCGAGACCGGCGACTCCCCGTGGGATGCCACCAGTACTGTGCTGATCACCGGCGGCACCGGTGGCCTCGGCGGCCACCTGGCCCGCCACCTGGTCGCCAACCACGGGGTCCGGCACCTGCTGCTGACCAGCCGGCGCGGCCCGGCCGCGCCCGGCGCCGCCGAGCTGTCGGCCGAACTGACCGAGCTGGGCGCCACGGTGACGGTCGCTGCGGTGGACGCCGCCGACCGGGCGGCGCTGGCCGCCGTACTGGCCGAGGTGCCCACCGAGCACCCGCTGACCGCCGTGGTGCACACCGCCGGTGTGGTCGACGACGGCCTGGTCGGCTCGCTCACTCCGGCGCGGATCGACTACGTGATGCGCCCCAAGGTGGACGCCACCTGGAACCTGCACGAGCTGACCGAGGGTCAGGACCTCAAGGCCTTCGTGCTCTACTCCTCGACCGCCACCGCCCTGGACGGCGCGGGGCAGGGCAACTACGCCGCCGCCAACCTGTTCCTGGACGCGCTGGCAGCACGTCGGAAGGCGGCCGGACTGCCCGTCACCTCGCTGGCCTGGGGCCTCTGGCTCGGCGGCGCGGGCATGGGCGCCGGCCTGGACGAGGCCGCCCTCCAGCGGGCCCGCCGGCTCGGAATGGCGGGCCTGCTCCCGCACGAGAACCTGGCGCTGTTCGACCGCGCCCTGAGCACCACCGAGCCCTCCGTCATCCCGGTCCGGATCGACCTGCGGGCGCTCCAGGCCCGCACCGACGGTGTCCCGCAGCTGCTCCGTGGTCTGGTCCGCGCGGTCCCGCGCCGGGCGGCCTCCGCCGCCGGCCGGTCGGGCGACGAGACCCCGCTGGTGCAGCTGCTCGCCGGGCTGGCCGAGGGCGAGCGGGTGGAGACCCTGCTCGACCTGGTCCGCACCCACGCCGCCTCGGTGCTCGGCCACGACAGCGCCGAATCGGTCAGCGCCACCCGGGCGTTCAACGAGCTCGGCTTCGACTCGCTGGCCGCCGTCGAACTGCGCAACCGCCTGAACGCCGCCACCGGCCTGCGGCTGAGCGCCACCCTCACCTTCGACTACCCGAACCCGCGCGCCCTCGCCGAGCACATCGCGAGCAAGGTCACCAGCACCCCCGCCACCGCCCCCCGCCGCGAGCGGGTGGCCGCGGTGGCCGGCGCCGACGACCCGATCGCGATCGTCGGCATGGCCTGCCGCTACCCGGGCGGGGTCACCTCGCCCGAGACCCTGTGGCAGCTGGTGGACGAGGGCCGGGACGTCATCGACCGGTTCCCGGCCGACCGCGGCTGGCCCGCCGACCTGTACGACCCGGAGCCCGGAAAGCCCGGCAAGAGCTCCAGCCGCGAGGGCGCCTTCCTGTACGACGCCGGTCAGTTCGACGCGGACTTCTTCGGCATCAGCCCGCGCGAGGCGCAGGCGATGGACCCGCAGCAGCGACTGCTGCTCGAGGTCTCGTGGGAGACCCTGGAGAGGGCCGGCCTCGACCCGCACGCGCTGCGCGGCAGTGACACCGGCGTCTTCGCCGGGGTGATGTACCACGACTGGGGCCTGCGGATGGGCCCGCTCCCCGAGGAGATCGCCGCCTACCACGGCAACGGCAGCCTGGCGAGCGTGGTCTCCGGACGGGTGGCCTACACGCTCGGCCTGGAGGGTCCGGCGGTCTCCGTCGACACCGCGTGCTCCTCCTCGCTGGTCGCGATGCACTGGGCGATCCAGGCGCTCCGGCAGGGCGAGTGCTCGCTCGCGCTGGCCGGTGGTGTGACCGTGATGTCCACCCCCGACACCTTCGTCGACATGAGCCGCCAGCGCGGCCTGGCCGCCGACGGCCGGTGCAAGTCCTTCGGCGCCGGTGCCGACGGCACGGGCTGGGGCGAGGGAGTCGGCATGCTGCTCCTGGAGCGGCTCTCCGACGCGCAGCGCAACGGCCACCAGGTGCTCGGCCTGATCCGGGGCTCGGCGGTCAACTCCGACGGCGCCTCGAACGGCCTGACGGCGCCGAACGGTCCCTCGCAGCAGCGGGTGATCCAGCAGGCGCTGGCCACGGCCGGCCTGACCACCTCGGACGTCGACGCGGTCGAGGGTCACGGGACCGGTACGACGCTGGGCGACCCGATCGAGGCGGGGGCGCTGCTGGCGACGTACGGCCAGGACCGTCCTGAGGGGCAGCCGCTCTGGCTCGGCTCGCTCAAGTCCAACATGGGCCACACCCAGGCGGCGGCCGGGGTCGGCGGCGTCATCAAGATGGTCGAGGCGATCCGGCACGGCGTCCTGCCGCGCACGCTGCACGCCGAGCAGCGGTCCGAGCAGATCGACTGGGAGGCAGGTGCGGTCGAGCTCCTGACGGAGGCTCGGGCCTGGCCGGAGACCGGCCGGGTGCGGCGGGCGGGCGTCTCGTCCTTCGGCATCAGCGGCACGAACGCGCACGTCATCGTCGAGCAGGCGCCGGAGGTGCAGCAGCCCGTCTCGGCGGTGACCGCGCCGACCGGTGACGCCACGCTGGTGCCGTGGGTGGTCTCCGGGCGGACCGCGCCGGCGCTCCGGGCGCAGGCGGCCGGGCTCCGTTCCTACCTGGAGACCCTGGAGGACGGTGAACTCGCCTCAGCCGCACTGGGGTTGGCCACCGGCCGGGCCGGTCTCGAGCACCGGGCGGTGGCGCTCGGTGCGGACCGTGCGCAGCTGGCCGAGGCGCTCGACGCGCTGGCGGAGGGTGCGGGTGCGGCCGACTTCGTGCGGGAGGGCAAGCTCGCCTTCCTGTTCACGGGTCAGGGGTCGCAGCGGTTGGGGATGGGGCGTGAACTGCACGCTGCTTTCCCGGTGTTCGCTTCGGCTTTCGACGAGGTTTTGGCTGAGCTGGGCGGGTCGCTGCGGGATGTGGTGTGGGGCTCTGATGCTGATGAGCTGAACCGCACCGTGAACACCCAGAGTGCGCTGTTCGCCTTCGAGGTCGCGCTGTTCCGTCTGGTGCAGTCGTGGGGGGTGCGGCCGGACTTCCTGTCGGGTCACTCCGTCGGCGAGATCGCGGCTGCGCATGTGGCAGGCGTGCTGTCGCTCTCCGACGCCGCGAAGCTGGTGTCGGCGCGTGGGCGGCTGATGCAGGCGCTGCCCGCTGGTGGTGCGATGGTGGCGATTCAGGCGACCGAGGCGGAGATCCTGCCGCTGCTGACCGAACAGGTGAGCATCGCGGCCGTCAACGGCCCCCGCTCGGTGGTGGTCTCGGGTGACGAGGCCACGGTGCTGGAGATCGCCTCGGGCTTTGAGCGGACCAAGCGGCTGAGCGTCTCGCACGCGTTCCACTCGCCGTTGATGGATCCGATGCTGGACGAGTTCCGCACGGTGGTCGGCGGGTTGACGTTCAACGAGCCGAAGATCGCGGTGGTGGCCTCGGGTTCATTCACCGACCCCGAGTACTGGGTCAGCCACGTCCGCGACGCGGTCCGCTTCGCCGACAACATCGGCCAGTTGGAGTCGCGCGGCGTCACCACCTTCGTGGAGATCGGCCCCGACGCCATCCTCACCGCAGCCGGCGCTGACTGCGTCAGGGAGGACTCCGAGGCGGCCTTCGTCTCCACGCTGCGCCGCGAGCGCGGCGAGGAGCGCGAGCTGCTGACCGGCCTGGCCCGCGCCCACGCCCGGGGTGTCGCGGTCGACTGGACCGCGCTGCTGCCCGGTGCGCAGCGGGCCCGTACCGATCTGCCGACCTACGCCTTCCAGCGTCAGCGGTACTGGATCGACCTGGTCGGGGTCGGATTCGGTGATCTCGGTTCGGCCGGTCTGGAGGCCGTCGACCACCCGATGCTGAGTGCGGCAGTCGTCTCGCCGGACAACGGCGGTGTGGTGCTGACCGGCAGGCTGTCGATCGACACCCAGGCGTGGATCGGTGACCACGGTGTGCTGGGCAATGTCCTGCTGCCGGGGACCGGCTTCGTCGAACTGGCCGTCCGGGCCGGCGACCAGGTGGACTGCGGCCGGGTGGAGGAACTGACCCTGGAGGCGCCGCTGATCCTGGCCTCCGGCGGGGCGGTTGCTCTCCAGGTGGTGGTCGGTGCCGCCGATGCGGCGGGCACCCGGTCGGTCTCGGTCTACTCCCGCCCCGAGGGCGGTGCCGACCAGGACTGGACCCGGCACGCCAACGGTGTGCTGGCACCCGAGCCGACGGCGCCCGAGTTCGAGCTGACGGCCTGGCCGCCGCCGGGCGCCACCGAGATCGACGTGGCGAACGCGTACGAGCGGCTGGCTGACCGCGGCTACGGCTACGGCCCGGTCTTCCAGGGCCTGAAGGCCGCCTGGCGCCGTGGCGACGATGTGTTCGCCGCCGTCGAACTGCCGGCTGGCTCCCACGCCGAGGCCGCCCGCTTCGGGCTGCACCCGGCGCTGCTGGACACCGCCATGCACGTGGACCTGCTGCTGGACGGCACGGCCGGGGACGAGGGCGAGACGCTGCTCCCGTTCTCCTGGAACGGTGTCTCCCTGCACGCGGCCGGGGCCAACGCGCTCCGGGTGCACATCCGTCGGGTCCGGGGCGCCGAGGTCTCCGCCATCGGTGTCGCCGACACCGCCGGGCAGCTGGTCGCCACCGTCGAGTCGCTGGTCTCCCGCCCGGTCTCCTCCGAGCAACTTGCCGCCAGTCAGGGTAAGTTGAACGAGATCCTGCACCGCGTCGACTGGCAGCGCAGCGCGCCGCCCGCCGCCGCACCCGGCACCCTGCCGACCCTGGCCGAGCTGCTGGACAGCGAGGTCGAGGTCCCGGCGGTGGTGGTCCACCGGATCGCCACGCCCGCCAGCGCTAATGTCCCGGCCGGAGTCCGGGCGGCTGTCGCCGACGCGCTCGGCGCCGTACAGAGCTGGCTGGCCGACGAGCGGTTCGACGGCTCGCGGCTGGTCCTGGTGACCCGAAACGCCGTCGTGGCAGGGGCATCGGGCGTCATCGCACTGGACCAGGCCCCGGTCTGGGGCCTGGTCAGGTCGGCCATCGAGGAGAACCCGGGCCGGTTCGCCCTGCTCGACCTGGACGGCTCCGCCGAGTCCGACCTGGCTCTCACCGTCGCTGCGGCCGCCGGAGAGCCGGAGGCCGCACTGCGGGCCGGGCAGCTCCTGGTGCCCCGACTGGTCCGGGCGGCGGTCGCCGAGCCGGCGCCGGTCTGGGACTCCACCGGCACGGTGCTGATCACCGGTGGGACCACGGGCCTGGGCGCCCTGGTGGCCCGCCACCTGGTCGCCGAACACGGCGTCAGGCACCTGCTGCTGACCAGCCGCCGGGGTGCGGACGCACCCGGTGCGGCCGAGCTGACCGCCGAACTGACCGAGCTGGGCGCCGAGGTGGCGATCGCGGCCGCCGACGTCTCCGACCGGGCGGCGCTGGCCGCCGTACTGGCCGGCATCACCGCCGAGCACCCGCTGACCGGTGTGGTGCACGCCGCCGGGGTGATGGACAACGCGCTCGTCGAGTCGCTGACGGTCGACCAGTTCGACTACGTGCTCCGCCCGAAGGCCGACGCCGCCTGGCACCTGCACGAGCTGACCGAGGGTCAGGCGCTGACCGCCTTCGTCCTGTTCTCCTCCGCCGGTGGCCAGGTGCTGGCCGCCGGGCAGGCCAACTACGCGGCCGCCAACGTCTTCCTGGATGCGCTGGCCACCCACCGCCGGGCGGCGGGCCTGCCCGCCACCGCACTCGCCTTCGGCATGTGGGCCGTCAACACCGGTCTCGGTGACGTCACCGACGCCGACCTGGACCGGATGAACCGCCTCGGACTGCCCGCGCTCACCGCCACCGAGGGCCTGGCGGCCTTCGACGCGGCGGTCGGCACCACCCACCCGCAGCTGGCGGCCCTCCGGATCGACCGGACCGGCGTGCTGGCCCGGGGCGAGGGCATCCCGGCCCTGCTGCGCGGCCTCACCGGCGGCCCGGCCCGGCAGCGGGCGCAGGCCGGCGGCCGACCGGCCGACGGCAATGCGCTGGCGGAGAAGCTGGCCGGACTCAACGAGGCCCAACGCGACCGGCACCTGCTGGAGTTGGTCCGCACCCAGGTCGCCGCCGTGCTCGGCCACGCCGAGCTGGACGCGGTCGGCGCCGACCGGGCCTTCAAGGACCTCGGCTTCGACTCGCTGGCCGCTGTCGAACTGCGGAACTCGCTCGGCGGGGCCACCGGACTGCGGCTGCCCGCCACCCTGGTCTTCGACTTCCCGACCTCGCGCGCGGTGGCCGACTTCCTGAAGACCAAGCTGGCCGGCAGCACCGCACCCAAGGCTCCGGTGGCCCGCCCGGCCGCCCAGGCGGCCGCCGACGAGCCGATCGCGATCGTCTCGATCAGCTGCCGGTTCCCCGGCGGCGTCCGCTCCGCCGAGGATCTCTGGCGGCTGGTGGCCGAAGGGGTGGACGCGGTCTCGGAGTTCCCGACCGACCGCGGCTGGGACATCGAGTCCATCTACGACCCCGAGCCGGGTCTGGCGGGCAAGACCTACGCCCGGACCGGCGGCTTCCTGCACGACTCCAACGAGTTCGACCCGGAGTTCTTCGGCATCATGCCGCGCGAGGCCCTCGCGATGGACCCGCAGCAGCGCCTGCTGCTCCAGGGTGCCTGGGAGGCCTTCGAGTTGGCGGGCATCGACCCGCAGTCGATGCGCGGCAGCCAGACCGGCGTGTACGCCGGTGTGATGTACCACGACTACGGCACCCGCCTCCCGTACGTGCCGGAGGAGCTGACCGGCTACATCGGCAACGGCAGCGCGGCGAGCATCGCCTCGGGCCGGGTCGCCTACACGCTGGGCCTGGAGGGCCCCGCCGTCACGGTGGACACCGCCTGCTCCTCCTCGCTGGTCGCGCTGCACATGGCCGTCCAGGCCCTGCGGGCCGGTGAGATCACCATGGCGATCGCGGGCGGTGTCACCGTGATGCCGACGCCGGAGCTGTTCGTCGACTTCAGCCAGCAGCGCGGGCTCTCCGCCGACGGCCGCTGCAAGGCCTTCTCCGGCGCCGCCGACGGCACCGGCTGGTCCGAAGGGATCGGGCTGCTGCTGGTCGAGCGGCTCTCCGACGCGGAGCGCAACGGGCACCCGGTGCTCGCCGTGATCCGGGGCAGCGCGATCAACCAGGACGGCGCCTCGAACGGGCTGACCGCCCCGAACGGCCCGTCCCAGCAGCGGGTGATCCAGAAGGCGCTGGACGCCTCCGGCCTCTCCGCCGCCGACATCGACCTGGTCGAGGGTCACGGCACCGGCACCCGCCTGGGTGACCCGATCGAGGCGCAGGCGCTGCTCGCGACGTACGGTCAGGACCGGCCGGAAGACCGGCCGCTCTGGCTCGGCTCGATCAAGTCCAACATCGGCCACGCCCAGGCGGCGGCCGGCGTCAGCGGCGTGATCAAGGTGGCGATGGCGGTCCGCAACGGTCTGATGCCGAGGACCCTGCACGTGGACGAGCCCTCGCCGCAGGTGGACTGGACGGCCGGCGACGTACGTCTGCTGACCGAGGCCAGGGAGTGGCCGCAGATCACCGGGCCGCGCCGGGCCGGGGTCTCGTCCTTCGGCCTGAGCGGTACCAACGCGCACCTGATCATCGAGCAGGCCCCCGCGCCCGCCCTGGTGACCGAGGCGCAGGACCGGGACGCGCTCCCGCTGGTGCCGCTGCTGTTCTCCGCGAAGAGCGCGAAGAGCCTGCCCGCCCAGGCGGCCAAGCTGCTGGACCGGATCCTCGGGGACCAGGAGCTGAGCCTGCTGGACGTCGGCTTCTCGCTGGCCACCGGCCGGGCCGACCTGGACCACCGGGCCGTGGTGCTGGCCGGGGACCGCGACTCGGCGGTCGTGGCGCTCACCGCGCTGGCCGAGCAGAGCGGACACCCCACCGCCGTCACCGGCATCGCCGCACCGGGCGGGCTGACCGCCTTCCTGTTCTCCGGCCAGGGCGCCCAGCGCCTCGGCATGGGACGTGAACTGCACGCCGCCTTCCCGGTGTTCGCGTCGGCCTTCGACGCGGCACTGACCGAGCTGGACGCCCACCTGGACCGCCCGCTGCGCGAGGTGGTCTGGGGCGAGGACGCCGAACTGCTCAACCGGACGGTCTACACCCAGACCTCGCTGTTCGCCTACGAGGTCGCACTGTTCCGCCTGGTGGAGTCCTGGGGCCTGCTGCCCGACATCCTGGTCGGCCACTCGGTCGGCGAGCTGGCTGCCGCCCACGTGGCCGGGGTCTTCTCGCTGGCGGACGCGGCCCGGCTGGTGGCCGCCCGGGGCCGGCTGATGCAGCAACTGCCTTCCGACGGTGCGATGGTGGCGATCCAGGCCACCGAGGAGGAGATCCTCCCGCTGCTCACCGACCGGGTCAGCATCGCGGCGGTGAACGCCCCGCGTTCGGTGGTGGTCTCCGGTGACGAGGCCGAGGTCGAGGCGGTGATCGGCCGCTTCGAGGGTCGTAAGACCAACCGGCTGCGGGTCTCGCACGCCTTCCACTCGCCGCTGATGGAGCCGATGCTGGACGAGTTCCGGCAGGTCGCCGAGAGCGTCGCGTACGGCGCCCCGGAGCTCCGGGTGGTCTCCAACCTGACGGGTACGGAGGCGAGTTCGGAGCAGCTCGGCTCGGCCGAGTACTGGGTGCGGCACGTCCGTGAGGCGGTCCGGTTCGCCGACGGGGTCGGCTTCCTGGAGCGCGAGGGCGTCACCCGCTACGTCGAGCTCGGCCCGGACGGCGTGCTGACCGCGCTGGCCGGCGGGACGCTCACCGGCGACGGCCACGTGCTGGCCGCCACCGCCCGCAAGGACCGCACCGGTCCCGAGGCGCTGCTCGCGGCGCTGGCCGAACTCCAGGTGGCCGGCAACGGCCCGGACTGGGCGGCGTTCTTCGCCGGGCACGGTGCCCGGCGGGTCGACCTGCCCAGCTACGCCTTCGAGAAGCGGCACTACTGGCTGGACGTCCCGGCGCTGCCCGGCGGCGATGTCGCCGGGATCGGCCAGACGCCCGCCGAGCACCCGATGCTCAGCGCAGTGGTGGTCTCGCCGGTGGACGGCGGGGTGGTGCTCACCGGCCGACTGGCGATGGACACCCACCCGTGGCTGGCCGACCACAACGTGCTCGGCACCCTGCTGCTGCCCGGCACCGGGTACGTCGAACTGGCGCTGCGAGCCGGTGAGGAGGTCGGCTGCGACCTGGTCGAGGAGCTGACCATCGAGGCGATCATGCCGCTCACCGCGACCGGCGGCACCGCCGTCCAGGTGGTGGTCGGCGCGGCCGACGCCTCGAACCGACGCACGCTGGAGGTCTACTCCCGGTTCGAGAACGCGCCGGACTACGTGGACTGGACCCGGCACGTGTCCGGCTTCCTGGCCCCGTCCGAGGAGACCGCGACGGTCCCCGCCGCCTTCGACGTCACCTACGGCTCCTGGCCGCCGGCCGGCGCCGAGGAGGTCGACATCAGCGACGTCTACGACTACCTGACCAGCCAGGGCTACTACTACGGCCCGCGCTTCCGGGGTCTGAAGGCGGTCTGGCGCCGGGGCGAGGACGTCTTCGCCGAGGTCGCCCTGCCGGACGACGTCCGGGAGGAGGCAGTCGGCTTCCGGGTCCACCCGGCGCTGCTGGACGCGGCGTTGAGCGCGACCGACTTCCTCGGCGGCTACCGCCCGCAGGACATCGGTTCCTCGCACCTGCCGTTCGCCTGGACCGGCGTCTCGCTGCACGCAGGCGGCGCCGCCCGGATGCGGGTGAAGCTCAACTCGACCGGCCCCGACGCGGTCCGGCTCGAGCTCGCCGACTCCACCGGCCTGCCGGTGGCCACCGTCGAGCAGCTGGTGGTCCGGGCCATCACCCCGGACCGGATCGCCGCCGGGGCGGCCGCCTCCACCGGGCTCAAGCAGCACGACTCGCTGTTCCGGATCGGCTGGAGCCACCTGCCGCTCGGTGCGGCGGGCAGCGCGACCGCGGCCGGCCGGGTGATCGTCGGTGACGCCGCCGGACTGGACCTGGACCTGCCGGTGTTCGAGAGCCTGACGGCCCTCGGCAGCGCGGCGGAGTCCGGGACCACGACGCCCGAACTGATCCTGCTGCCGGTCCCGTTGGGTACCGGTGACGTGCCGACCGACGCCCGTGCGGCGCTGGACGGTGTGCTGAGCACCCTTCAGCAGTGGCTGGCCGACGACCGGTTCGCCGACACCCGCCTGATGGTGCTCACCCGGGGCGCGGTCGCGGTCGAGGAGGACGAGCGGATCAACCTCGGCCAGGCCGGCGTCTGGGGCCTGGTCAGGGCCGCCCAGCAGGAGAACCCGGGCCGGATCCTGCTGGTGGACCTGGACAGCGGCAACGTGCCGGTCCAGCTCACCGCCCTGGGCGAGCCCGAGCTGGCGGTACGCGGCGTCGACGTCCGGGTTCCCCGGCTCGCCGGGGTCGCCGAGAGCGGCATTCCGCCGGTCTCCCCGTGGGACCCGGAGGGCACGGTGCTGATCACCGGCGGCACCAGCGGACTGGGCGCCCTGGTGGCCCGTCACCTGGTCGCCGAACACGGCGTCAGGCACCTGCTGCTGACCAGCCGGCGCGGGCTCGCCTCGCCCGAGGCGGCGGCCCTGGCGGCCGAACTGACCGAGGCCGGAGCGGAGGTCACCGTCACGGCGGCCGACGCCGCCGACCGGACGGCGCTGGAGGGCCTGCTGACGGGCATTCCGGCCGCCCACCCGCTGCGCGGCGTGGTGCACGCGGCGGGCGTGATGGACAACGCCCTGGTGGGGTCGCTCAGTTCGGAGCAGCTGGACAACGTACTGCGGCCGAAGCTCGAGGCGGGCTGGCACCTGCACGAGCTGACCAAGGAGCTCGACCTGACGGCGTTCGTGCTGTTCTCCTCCTGCGCCGGGCTGCTGGTCGGCACCGGGCAGGCGAACTACGGCGCGGCCAACCGCTTCGTCGACGCCCTCGCCGTCCACCGCCGGGAGCTGGGCCTGCCCGGCACCTCGCTGGCCTTCGGTCTGTGGACCCAGAAGACCGGCCTGGGCGGCGGCGTCACCGAGGCGGACCTGCACCGGATGAACCGGCTCGGGATGCCCGCGATGACCGGCGAGGAGGGCCTCGCACTGTTCGACGAGGCGCTCGGCCTCACCGAAGAGGCGGTGCTGGTGCCGATCCGGCTGGACGTGCCCGCGCTGGCGGCGGTGGCGGACGAGATCTCGCCGCTCTTCCGCGAGCTGGTGCGCAGTCAGAGCCGGAAGCCCGCCCGTACGACGAAGGCCAAGGTGGCGGCGGTGGAGGCCGAGCCGGCCGGTCAGCTCTCGCTGGAGCAGCGGCTGGCCGGTCTGGGCCGGACCGAGCGGGACCGGTTCCTGCTCGACCTGGTGCGCAACCACGTCGCGGCGGTCCGCCACGACGACCCGGCGGCGATCGACGTCACTCGGGGCTTCACCGAGCTGGGCCTCGACTCGCTGGCCGCGATCGAGCTCCGCAACCGCCTGCAGACCGCGACCGGCCTGCGGCTCCCGGCCACGCTGATGTTCGACTACCCGAACCCCGGTGCGCTGGCCGAGTTCCTGCTCACCGAGCTGCTGCCCGGCATCGACGACAGCGAGCCGGAGGCGCAGCCGCAGTCGGAGCTGGACGAGGGCGAGTTCCGCCGGGCCCTGGGGGCGCTCCCGCTGGCCGCGCTCCGGGAGGCGGGTCTGCTGGACGCGCTGCTGAAGCTGACCGCTCCGGCGTCCGGGGCGGGTGCCCCGGCGGCTGCGGCGGCTCCGGCGGCCGACATCACCACCATGGCCATCGACGACCTGGTGCGGGCCGCGCTCGCAGCCAACTCCAACTGAGACCCGCAGAGCGAAAGGTATCCCCACACCGTGGACGCGTCCGTGGACCAGATAGTCGAGGCACTCCGCAAGTCCATGCTGGACAACGAGCGCCTGCGTCAGCTGAACGGCAGCCTCACCGCGGCGGCCGTCGAACCGATCGCCATCGTCGGGATGGCCTGCCGCTATCCCGGCGGGGTGCAGACCCCGCAGGACCTCTGGCAGCTGGTGGCCGGCGGGGTCGACGCCGTGTCGGACTTCCCCGCCGACCGCGGCTGGGATCTCGACGGGGTGTACGACCCGGAGCCCGGCAAGGCCGGCAAGAGCATCGCCCACGAGGGCGGATTCCTGCACGACGCCGCCGAGTTCGACCCCGGCTTCTTCGGCATCGCGCCGAACGAGGCGCTCACCATCGACCCCCAGCAGCGCCTGCTGCTGGAGACCTCCTGGGAGGCGATCGAGAACGCGGGCGTCGACCCGCTGGCCCTGAAGGGCAGCCGGACCGGCGTCTACGCCGGGGTGATGTACCACGACTACGGCTTCGGCAGCAGCGACGGCAGCCTGGTGACCGGCCGGGTCGCCTACACCCTGGGCCTGGAGGGCCCCGCCGTCACGGTCGACACCGCCTGCTCCTCCTCGCTGGTCGCGCTGCACATGGCGGTCCAGGCACTCCGCTCCGGTGAGGTGTCGCTCGCGCTGGCCGGTGGCGTCACCGTGATGACCAACCCGGACATGTTCGTCTACTTCAGCACCCAGCGCGGGCTGGCCAAGGACGGGCGCTGCAAGTCCTTCTCCGAGCACGCGGACGGCACCGGCTGCTCGGAGGGCACCGGCATGCTGCTGCTGGAGCGGCTCTCCGACGCCCAGCGCAACGGTCACCCCGTGCTCGCGGTGGTGCGCGGCTCGGCGACCAACCAGGACGGCGCCTCCAGCGGCCTGACCACGCCCAACGGCCCCTCCCAGCAGCGCGTCATCCGGGCGGCGCTGGCCAACGCCCAGCTCACGCCCGCCGATGTGGACACCGTCGAGGCGCACGGTACGGGCACCACGCTGGGCGACCCGATCGAGGCCCAGGCGCTGCTCGCCACGTACGGCAAGGGGCGGGCAGCGGACCAGCCGCTCTGGCTCGGCTCGCTGAAGTCGAACCTGGGCCACACCCAGGCGGCTGCCGGGGTCGGCGGCATCATCAAGATGGTCGAGGCGATCCGGCACGGCGTACTGCCCCAGTCGCTGCACTCGGCGGACCGCACCTCCAAGGTGGACTGGGAGGCGGGCGGCGTCGAGTTGCTGACGGAGGCCCGGGCCTGGCCGGAGACCGGGCGGGTGCGCCGGGCCGGCGTCTCCTCCTTCGGGCTGAGCGGTACCAACGCGCACGTGATCATCGAGCAGGCCCCGGCCGTCGAGGCGCAGCCGGAGGTCGCGAAGGCCCAACTGCCGGACGTGCCCTGGGTGTTCTCCGGCCGGACGGTGGACGCGCTGCGCGGCCAGGCGGCCAAGCTGGCCGACCACATCGAGGCCGACCCCGAGCTGGGAATCGCGGACCTGGGCTGGTCGTTGGCCGTCACCCGCTCCGCCCTGGAGCGGCGGGCGGTGGTGGTCGGCGCGGACCGGGCCGAGCTGCTGGCCGGACTGCGGGCCGTCGCCGAGGGAGCCGAGGTGCCGGGGCAGGCCCGGCCGGGTGCGCAGGTGGCGTTCCTGTTCACGGGGCAGGGCTCGCAGCGGTTGGGGATGGGGCGTGAACTGCACGCTGCTTTCCCGGTGTTCGCTTCGGCGTTTGACGAGGTGTTGGCTGAGCTGGGTGGTTCGCTGCGGGATGTGGTCTGGGGCTCGGACGTTGAGCTTCTGAACCGCACGGTGAACACGCAGAGTGCGCTGTTCGCCTTCGAGGTCGCCCTGTTCCGCCTGGTCGAGTCGTGGGGGGTGCGGCCGGACTTCCTGGCCGGGCACTCCGTCGGTGAGATCGCTGCCGCGCACGTGGCGGGCGTGTTGTCGCTCTCTGACGCCGCCAAGCTGGTGTCGGCGCGTGGGCGGCTGATGCAGGAACTGCCTTCGGGTGGTGCGATGGTGGCGATCGAGGCTGCTGAGGAGGATGTCCTGCCGCTGCTGACCGATTTGGTAAGCATTGCGGCGGTGAACGGTCCGCGTTCGGTGGTGGTGTCGGGTGACGAGGCCACGGTGCTGGAGATCGCCGCTCGTTTCGAGCGGACCAAGCGGCTGAGCGTCTCGCACGCGTTCCACTCGCCGCTGATGGACCCGATGCTGGACGAGTTCCGTGCGGTGGTCCAGCAGTTGACCTTCGCCGAGCCGTCGATTCCGGTGGTGGCGTCGGGTTCGTTCACCGACCCCGAGTACTGGGTGAGCCACGTCCGCGACGCGGTCCGGTTCGCCGACAACGTACGGGAGTTGGCCGCCCGGGGCGTGTCCCGCTTCGTGGAGATCGGCCCCGACGGCATCCTGACCGGGCTGGCCCAGCAGAGCGTCGAGTCCGAGGACGCGGTCTTCGTCGCGGCGGCGCGCAAGGACCGGGCGGAGACCACCACGCTGGTGGCCGCGCTCGGCCGCCTGCACTCCGCCGGTGTGGCCGTCAGCTGGTCGGCGTTCTTCGCCGACTCCGGAGCCCACCGGGTGGATCTGCCGACGTACGCCTTCCAGCGCAGCCGCTACTGGGTGGACGCGCTGGCCGGCGGCAGCGCCGACGGTGACGTCACCTCGGTCGGCCAGGAGAGCGTGGAACACCCGCTGCTCGGGGCGGCACTCGCGCTGCCCGACACCGAGGGGCTGGTGCTCACCGGCAGGCTCTCGCTCGACGGTCAGGGCTGGATCGCCGACCACGACGTGCTGGGCAGCATCCTGCTGCCGGGCACCGGCTTCGTCGAGCTGGCGGCCCGGGCCGCCGAGCAGGCCGGGGCCGACCTGGTCGAGGAACTCACCATCCAGGCCCCGCTGATCCTGCCGGAGCGCGGCGGGCTTGCGGTCCAGGTCTCGGTCGGGGCGCCGGATGTGACGGAGCGTCGTTCGCTGCGGATCTACTCGCGGGCCGAGGCCGACGCCCGGGGTCCGTGGACCCTGCACGCCGAGGGCGTGCTCGCCTCCGGTGCCCCGGCCCCGGCGTTCGACTTCGCCGAGTGGCCGCCCGCCGGCTCCACAGCCGTGGATGTCCAGGACCTCTACTCGGTGCTGCTGGGCCAGGGTTACGCCTACGGGCCGGTGTTCCAGGGCGTCCAGGCGGCCTGGAAGCGCGGTGACGAGGTCTTTGCCACGGTCGCCCTGCCCGCCGGGTCGCACGACGAGGCAGCCCGCTTCGGTCTGCACCCCGCCCTGCTGGACGCGTCCATGCATGCGCTCAGCCTCGGCGAGGGCGGTGACGATCAGACCCTGCTGCCGTTCTCCTGGGCCGGGGTCACCCTGCACGCGGTGGGTGCCACCGCCGTGCGGGTCCGGCTGGTGCGGCCGACCGACACCACGATCAGCATCGAGCTGGCGGACACCGAGGGTGCGCCGGTGGCCACGGTCGAGTCGCTGACGTTCCGTCCGGTCACCCCGGAGCAGCTCGGTTCGGGCGCCTCGGCCCAGGCCGGTTCGCTCTTCCAACTGGTCTGGAACCCGCTTCCGTTGACCGCGCTCGGGGCCCCCGACCCGGTGGACTGGGCGAGCCTGGAGCCGGACAACCCGGTGGTGCCGGAGACCGTCCTGCTGGAGATCAGCGCGTCCGCCGTGGACCTGCCCGCCGGGGCCAGGGTGGCGGCCAACCAGGTCCTCGCGGTGGTCCAGGAGTGGCTGGCCGACGAGCGGTACGCCGACTCGCTGCTGGCCGTCGCCACCCACGGCGGGGTCACGGTGGTCGGCGAGCCCGGCGATCTCACCCAGACCCCGGTCTGGGGTCTGGTGCGCGCCGCGCAGGCCGAACACCCGGGCCGTTTCGTCCTGGTGGACATCGACGACCGGGCCGAGTCCCGGATTGCCCTGGCCGGTGCGCTGGCCACCGGTGAGTCCGAACTCGCCATCCGGGCGGGCGAGGTGCTGGTGCCCCGGCTGACTGCGCTGCCGGTCCCGGCCGACGCGGCCGCCCCCTCGCTGGACCCGGCGGGCACGGTCCTGATCACCGGCGGCACCGGCGGTCTGGGCGCGCTGGTGGCCCGGCACCTGGTGACCGAGTACGGCGTCCGGCACCTGCTGCTGACCAGCCGGCGCGGCCGAACTGGTCGCCGAGCTGAACGCGTTGGGCGCCGAGGTGACCGTCGCGGCCGCCGACGTGGCCGAACGGGCGGCGCTGGAAGGGCTGTTGGCCGGCATCCCGGCCGCTCACCCGCTGACCGGCGTGGTGCACGTGGCGGGTGTGGTGCACAACGGCGTGATCGGTTCCTGGACGCCGGAGCTGGTGGACTCCAGCCTCGCTCCCAAGGCCGACGCCGCGTGGTATCTGCACGAGCTGACCGCCGAAATGGACCTCGGACTCTTCGTCCTGTTCTCCTCGGCCGGCGGTCTGGTGCTGGCCCAGGGGCAGGCCGGGTACGCCGCGGCCAACGTGTTCCTGGACGGTCTGGCCGAGCACCGGCGGCTGGCGGGCCTGCGGGCCACCTCGCTGGCCTGGGGCGCCTGGGCGGTGGACACCGGCATGAGCCAGTACCTGGCCGAGGCCGACCTGCTGCGGATGCGCCGCCAGGGCCTGCCGGCCTTCTCGGCCACGGACGGTCTCGCGATGCTCGACTCCGCGCTGCGGGTCACCGACGCGGCCGTGGTGGTCCCGGTGCACGTGGACCCGGTCGCCCTGCGCGCCCGGGCCGACGAACTCCCGGCGCTGCTACGCGGGTTGGTCAAGGCGCCGACCCGGCGGCCGTCCCGCGCCGGGTCCCACCAGGGCGAGGGCCAGACCCTGCCGGAGCAGCTGGCGGGTGTCACCGGTGCCGAGCTCGACCGGGCCGTCCTCCAGGTGGTCAGGACCCACGCCGCCGAGATCCTCGGCCACCCGGGCCCGGAGGCGATCGACCCCGAGCGAGGCTTCCTGGACATCGGGTTCGACTCGCTCAGCGCGCTTGAACTCCGCAACCGGATGGTCACCGCGGCGGGCCGGAACCTGACGCCGATGCTGGTCTTCGACTACCCGTCGGCCAGTGCGCTCGCGGCCTACCTGCGGGAGCTGCTCTTCGAGACCGAGGAGCAGGGCATCGACGAGGACCTGGTGGACGCCAGCACGGACGAGCTGTTCGACATCCTGGACGCCGAACTCGGTATCACCGGCTGACCGTTGACCCCCGAACCGGCCCCGTCCCGCCCTGGCCCGCGCCGGCTGGCCGGGCTGACGTGGCCACAGGCGGCACGGCTGGCACCGTACTCGGTGCTGGCCGTGCCGCTCGGCGCGACCGAACAGCACGGCCCGCACCTGCCGTTCACCGTGGACACCGAGGTGGCCGACGCCCTCTGCTCGCGCTTGGCGGCGGCCCGGGAGTCGGTGGTGCTGGCGCCCGCCCTACCGTACGGGTCGAGCGGCGAGCACGCCGGGTTCCCCGGCACGCTGTCGATCGGGCAGCGGGCGCTGGAGCTGCTGCTGGTCGAACTGGTGCGCTCCGCCGACGACTTCGCCGGAGTGGTGCTGGTCTGCGGGCACGGCGGCAACGCCGCCCCGCTGCACCGCGCTGTGCAGCGGCTTCGGGTGGAGGGCCGCCGGGTGCTGGCCTGGTCCCCGTCCGGACCGCCGGACGACAGCCACGCCGGACGCACCGAGACCTCCGCCATGCTGGCCCTACGCCCCGCCGCCGTCCGCCCCGACCTGGCCGAGCCCGGCAACACCGCCGGTCTGGCCGAGCTGCTCCCCGCCCTCCGCACCGGCGGCCTGGCCGCCGTCACCCCGAACGGCGTCCTGGGCGACCCCACCGGAGCCACCGCTGATGAGGGGCACCGGCTGCTGGACGGCTGGACGACCGCCCTGCTGACGGCGTACGACGCCTGGACCGTCTCGCCCTGACTGCGGGCTGGGATCAGGTCGGCTCTGGGTGCGGGCCGAGGATGGCGGTGCGCGCTGCGGTGGCGAGGACCTGGCGGAGGCCGCGCTCCAGGGCGCCGGTTCCGAGGGCGCGGCCGGCCCGACCGAAGGCGTCCGCCCGCGGCCCTGCGGGTGCCCCGGTCACCGCTAGGTGGAAGGCCAACGGCCAGTCTTCAGGAGTTCTTCGAGGGGCTCTCTCGGCAGATCAGCGGCCGGTTCTGACGGCTGGTCGAACGGCGAGCCGGGCGCGGCGGGCAGCAGGAGCAGCGCGGCGGTCGCCGCATGCGGAAGGTGTACCTGGCATCACCATCAAGTCGGATAGGAGCGCTACTGCCTCGGGCGCGCGCGAACGACATGCTGATGTTGTGCCCGAGGGGCGGGCACGGGAGGGAGTCAGGTGTCATGGCGAGCACTCAGCTGACCGGCGTTCATTCGCTCCGTCTGGTCCGCGTGGACGCCGGTTCGGGCTCCGGTGTCCCGCGGATCCTTCCGAAGGCCGCGGCCGCTTCGACGTTCCCCCTGCTGCTTCGCCTGGCGGGCACGGTCCTCACCGTGCTCGGGTTGGCGATGATTCCCTGGCTGGTCTTCCTGCACACCGGGCTGCCGGCCACCGCTCAGGTCTCGAACTGGGCCTGGACGTGGACGGGTCTGGACAGCTTTCAGGCGCTCGGCCTGCTCTCCACCGGACTGCTCCTCAGGCGCGGCGACTGCCGGGCCTGCCTGACCTCCGCCGCGACCTCGGCCCTGCTGCTGGTCGACGCCTGGTTCGACACCATGACGGCTGCCCCGGGTTCGGACTTCAAGCTGGCGGTGCTGATGGCGGTCTTCGCCGAGTTGCCGCTGGCGGTGGCCTGCACGGTTCTCGCAACCCGGACCTTTCCTCGGCCGGGTCGCTGAGCGGACGAGCTCGTGACGTGATCGGCGCTTGCGGTCCGGTCCGTCTTGGCGCAAGCAGATTGTACACAAACCCAACTGATTGACCATCAGAGATGCTTCGGTGGCCCAATCGGACATTTGGCGAGGAACTATGAGGAATTCGCGGGCATTGATCGGCGCGGGCGCTGCCGCCGCCGTCGCCACCTGGTGGTTCACCGACTCCGCGCCGTACCCGTACTCTCAGCGCTGGCTGCTCGACCTGCCGCTGCCGTTCCTGACTCTGAGGCGTCTGGACCACGTGCTGCAGGCCCGGGAGGGCGAGAGGATCCTGGAGATAGGCCCCGGAACCGGCCTGCAGTCGCTGCACGTCGCACCGCAGCTGGGCCCGAACGGCCAGCTGGACATCGTGGACATCCAGCAGGAGATGCTCGACCACGTGGGCCGCCGGGCCAAGGAGCAGGGCGTCGACAACATCGTGCCGAACTGCGCCGACGCACATGAACTTCCTTTTGCGGATGGCTCGTTCGATGCGGCTTACCTGGTGACGGCGCTGGGCGAGATCCCGGATCCGGCGCGTACGCTGGCCGAGCTGCGCCGGGCACTGAAGCCGTTCGGGCGGCTGGTGGTCGGCGAGTTCTTCGACCGGCATCAGATCCGGCCGTCCTCGCTGATCAACCTGGCGGAGGGAGCCGGGCTGCGGGTCGCCCGGCTGTACGGTCCGCCGTTCGCGTACTACGCGGTGCTGCGTGCGATCGATGCCTGACGCCGCTCGGGCGGTTCCCGCCCGGCCGAACCGTAGGCTGGACGACCGTAGCCGTAGCGCCTCTCTTGTCCGACTGCAGAATCAGCAACGGTGGCACTGGTGCCACCATGGATTCGGGTGCCAGGCTCATGGCAGGCCCTCGTCGAGGTGTCCTAGTGTCGGATCATGATGATTCCACCCGTGCTGAGGCGCTCGGCGCTTCGGGTGCGGCGGGACACCGGCTTCCTGGCCCACCGGGCACTCCTCGGAGTGGACATCCCTCGGCCGACGCCCCCGCCGGAGCGGTGGTCGTGGGCGGCAGTCGCCCGACGGCTTTCGTCGACGCGTATCTGGCGCCAGCTCGGATACCACCTTCTCCTGGGCCCGCTGGTGGCCGCGTTGGAGCTGTCGGTGCTCGCGATGGCGGCCGCGGGCCTGGTGGGCGCCGTAACCTGCGGCTGGGTGTGGGCGCTGCCGGTGGGGGTCCGCCAGGACTGGTTCGGTTACGCGACGCAGGTGCCGTCCTACACGGTGGGCGGCATCGCCCTCCTGTGTGCCGTGCCCTGGACGGCGGGGGCGGTGGCCCGGACGGAGTCGCGATTCGCGTTGGCGCTGCTCGGGCCCAGCCGGGCCCAGCGGCTCCAGGAGCGGGTCGAGTACCTGGCCGGGAGTCGCACCGACCTGATTGAGGCAGTCGACGCCGAGCGCCGCCGGATCGAGCGTGACCTGCACGACGGCACCCAGCAGCGGCTGGTCTCCCTCGCGGTCAACCTGGGCCTGGCCATGGCCACGCGCCCCGACCTGCCGGGTGAGGCCCGCGAGGTGATCGCGGAGGCGCACCTCGAGGCGAAGGAGGCGATCGCCGAACTCAACGATCTGGTACGCGGGTTGCACCCAGCCGTCCTCGAAGACCGAGGGCTGGACGCGGCGTTGTCCGGGTTGGCCGCCCGGGTGCCATTGCCGGTGCGCCTGCGGGTCGATCTTGAGGAGCGGGTGGTGCCCGCTGTGGAGTCGGTCGCGTACTTCGTGATCTCCGAGGCGCTGGCCAACGTGACCAAGCACGCTCGCGCGACACGTGCCGAGGTGACTGTCAGGCGGGTCGGGAAGGTGTTGCGGGTGAATGTCACCGACGACGGACTGGGTGGTGCCGACGCCTCCGCCGGTACGGGGCTGAGCGGGCTGGCCAAGCGGGTCGGCTCCGTCGACGGGATCTTCCGCGTCAGCAGCCCCTTCGGGGGACCGACGACCATCGCGGCGGAGTTGCCGTGCGAGCGGTGATCGCCGAGGACTCGGTGCTGTTGCGGATCGGTCTGGTCAAGGTGCTGGAGATGGGTGGTTTCCAGGTCGCCGCGGAAGTCGGTGACGGGGAAGCGCTGCTGGCGGCAGTGGAGGAGCACCGGCCCGAACTCGCCCTGGTCGACGTCCGGATGCCGCCCGGCTTCACCGACGAAGGGGTGCGCGCCGCGACGGTGATCCGTCGGCGGTGGCCGCGGACGGCGGTGATGCTGCTCTCGCAGTACGTGGAGGAGCGGTACGTGGCCGACCTGCTGGCGACCAACACCAGCGGTGTGGGCTACCTGCTCAAGCAGCGCGTCGCCGATGTGGGGGAGTTCGTGGAGGCGGTGCAACGGGTCGCGGAGGGGGGCACGGCGCTGGATCCGCAGGTCGTCGCCCAGCTGCTGCTGCTGCGACGGGACAGCGACCCGCTGGACCGGCTGACCCCTCGTGAACGGGACGTACTGGGCCTCATGGCCGAGGGGCGCTCCAACGCCGGCATCGCCGAGGCGCTGACGGTCAGCGAGAGTGCGGTGGCCAAGCACATCAACAACATCTTCGCCAAGCTCGACCTGCCGGTGATCGACACGGACCACCGCCGCGTGCTCGCCGTTCTGCGCTTCCTCGGAGCGTCCCAGGCCTGACCGGCCTCTGGCGTCGGCACGGGCGGACAGCCCGGTTCTTCTTTGGCGGGCGGGCGAGAGCCGACGCCTGGGTGGGAGGGAAGACCGTACAGCGTCTGCGACCTGACGGCTCCGAACCCGGGTTCAGTCGCGGGCGGCAGGCTCCCGCCCGTCGGCCTCAGGGGCGGGGGCGGACAGCTCCCCGTGGTGGCCGTGCGGGATGTCAGCGGCGCGGCGGAAGCCGTGGGTGATGCTCCGAGGGCCGCAGCGGTGTGCCGTTTCGGTGAACGCGCGCAGGCGGGGGTTGTCGCGGGCGGTGGGCCAGACGAGTGCCCACTCGGTGAGCGGTGCGTCACGGATCGGCACGTACGTGATACCCGGATGCGTGTAGTACCAGGTGACGTGCTCGTTCAACGGGCTGACGATCTTCCCGGCGGCGATCAGGGCGAGCACTTCGTGGAAGGTCCGGGCCGATGGCCCACGCGGTACCGGGCGCCCCTGCGGAGTGTGCCGGGGCATCATCGCCTCGCCCCAGTAGTCGGGCGCCTCGGGGCCGGGGTCGAAGACCGTGCAGTCGCCGAGGTCCTCCATCGACACCGACTCCCGGTCGGCCCACTCGGATGCGGCCGGCACGCCGAGCACCCGGCCCTCCGTCAGAATGCCGGGGCCTACCGTCAGATCGGGCTCCCGTACCGGCAGCCACATCAGTTGGACGTCGACCTGCCCCGAACGCAGCAGGGCGAACGGGTCGCTGAAGTGGTACTCGGCCACGGAGACTTCGCAGTTGGCGTACCGCTCCACGAACGCGTCGATCACGGCCCGCATCTCGTGGCCCAGAGCACCCATGACGCCCAACCGAAGTGTCCCGCAGACGTCTCCAGCTGCGGCACTGGCCCGGGCGAGCCCGTCGTGGATCTGGTCGTACGCCTGTTGCAGGTCCGCACGCAGCCGGCGTCCGACCGGTGTCAGGGCGACCGTCCGGCTGGTGCGCTCGAACAGGGCGGCACCGACCCGCCGTTCCTGCTTGCTGATCGCCTGACTCACCCGCGCCTGGGAGACGTGCAGCCGTGTCGCGGTGCGGCCGAAGTGCAGCTCCTCCGCCAGCGTCAGGAAGATCTCGATGTCCCGCAGTTCCACGCCCCGCCCCCCGATCGATAACCGCACGGTTATCGGCGCTCCCGCGAAGTCTACGTTGATCCGGACCGGCGCAGGCCCGAGGCTGATGGCCACCGGACATCAGGACGACCCGTGCCGGCCTGCCTGCGCCAACAGCGCGTCACACAAGGAAGTCGATGCCATGCCCACCCTGCCCTGGACCGTCCCCAACCCGCCGGCGAAGAACGCCGATGCACTGATCATGGCGTCACGGTTCGAGGTGCGCAGCCTGAAGGACGTGCCGCGGTTCTTCCTCAACTCGTTGGCGGCGTGGCGCCAAGTCCGGCGCGCACCTGGAGCGTTCGGCGCATCACTGATCGCGCGCCCGCTGCGGCGCACCTTCCTGACCCTGTCCGCGTGGGACAACCGCGCCTCGCTCACGTCCTACCGCGACACCGACCCGCACCGCCGAATCGTCACGGCGATGCGCCCGACGATGAAGCAGTCGACTTTCGTGTTCTGGATGACCTCGGCCGACAGCCTCCCGATCAGCTGGACCGAAGCCGAGCGCCGTCTGGACGAGGAGGCCACCCGGCAGGAAGAGCAGAAGGCATCCCCGGGACGAGAGCCCCGGTCCGGCCACCGGTGATCGCGGCCCAGGGCCCGCCCGAGACGCACCGTCAGGCGACGGTGCGTCAGTCGGCGGGCCGCTGGACCCCGTCGCGACCCGGCCAGTCGGCCAGGTCGGGCAGCAGTGGGGCGACTGTACGGTGCCGTAGTGCGCCCCACCAGACCCCCGCGCCGTAGGCGAGGTCGTCGGCGATCCGGACCACCGTCCAGCGGGGGAGGTCCACCGGGGGGCGGTCGCGGTGCCAGTCGAGGGCGTGCCGGGCGAAGGCGGCGGCGAGCAGCGGGCGGCCCGCCCGGGTCGAGGCCAGCAGGGGGACGGCCACCGGCCACCAGGAGCGGGTGACGGCGTCGGCGAGCAAGCGTCCGGCGCCGAGGTGGCCGCGGGCGGCGAGTTGGAGCGACTCGCGGGCCGGGACGCCGAACGGGGCGAGCTTGCGTGGCAGCAGGGCGGCGGTGCCGGCGGCGATCGCCACCCCGGCCGCCGGGCGGCCGAGGGCGAGTGCGGCCCAGGCCGCCGCGCTCCAGAACGAGACCTTCACCGGGGCGACCGCCCGGCCGTGCCGCAGGGCCAGCGGTGCGGCCGAAGTGCCGTACCCGAAGCGCTGCTTGGTCCAGGCCCGCCAGTTCGGACGGGGCAAGTGCCGCACCACGGAGGCCGGTTCGTACCGGACCAGGCCGGTGCCGGCCGCCAGCCGCCAGATCAGGTCGACGTCTTCGCCGAACCGCATCCGCTCGTCGAAGCCGCCGAGCTCCCGCAGCGCGGAGGTACGCAACACCAGCGCGGCGGACGGCAGATAGCTCACCCGGCTGCCAGGACGCACCACGCCACCGACCGGCCCGAGGTCGAGCGGGGAGCGGGTCTGCTCGTACCGGGCCAGCAGCGAGCGGCCCGGGGCGCTGCGCACCCGGGGGGCGACCGCGACCACGGCCGGGTCCTCGAAGTGCCGGAGCAGCGGCTCCAGCCAGCCGGGCTCGGGGGTGACGTCCGCGTCCAGGAAGGCGACCAGCTCCGTACCGGCCTTCCGCCAGCCGGAGTTGCGGGCGGCGGCGGGGCCACGGGAGTGTTCGTGGCGGACCGCTGCGGCCGGGATCGGAAGCTTCGAACCGTCGTCCACCACCAGCAACTTGGCGGTGTCGGCAACGGCGGCCGCCAGCCCGTCCAGGCCGCCGGGCTGGTCCCGGACCGGGACCACCACCGTGACGTCCTGGGCGGTGAGCCGGGCGGACCGGTGTACCGGATGGGCGATCCCGGCCCGTACCAGCCGGGCGGCGAGGCGGCGGTGGGCGGCGACGGGGGCGACCGGCGCACCGGCCAGCCAGCCGCCGACCAGGTCGGCGGCCTGGGTGGAGAGCCGCAGCACCCGGTAGGGCGAACCGCCCAGCAGGGTCCGGCCGTCCTCCCAGAGCTGCACGCTCTGATCCGCCGTCAGGTGGAGCTGCGTCGAGTTCTGGCGGCCCGTCATGCCGTGAACCCGCCGTCCGCGTGGACCACCGTGCCGGTGACGGCGGAGGAGGAGCGGTCGCAGAGCCAGCAGACGGCGGCGGCCACCTCGGCCGGGTCGAGCAGCCGTTCGGTGAGCTGGTGCTGCGCGAACTCCTCGACGTCGGTGAGGCCGTAGAGCGCGGCGCTGGCGTCCAGCATCGCGGTCCGGGTCGAGCCGGGGGAGACCGCGGTGGCGGTGACGCCGGTGCCCCGCAGGTCGGTGGCCAGGCCGCGGACCAGGCCCACCACGGCGTGCTTGGCGGCGTTGTAGGCGGCCAGGTGCCAGAGGCCGCGATGTCCGGCGGCCGAGGCGAGCGCGACGAACCGGCCGGTACGGGGCTGCGGTCGGCGCAGCAGGGCGGGTACGGCGGCGGCGGCCAGGTTGGCCACGCCGCGGACGCCGATGTCGAGCAGGACGTCCCACTCGGCGTCGGTGGTCTCCCACAGCGGCCGGCCACCCGCGATCACGGCCGCGGCCGCCACCGCCGCGTCCAGGCCGCCGAAGCGCTGCTCGGCCTCCGCGACGGCCGCCCGGAGTGCGGTCACGTCACGGACGTCGGCGACCACCGGGACGACCGACTCGGGCCAGCGGTCGGCGAGTTCGAGCAGTTGCTGCTTGCTGCCCAGCGGGTAGCCGACGCCGGGCAGGTCCTCGCAGACGTCCACGGCGACCACCCGCCAGCCCTGGTCGGCGAGTTGGGTGACGACGGCGGCGCCGATGCCGCGTGCCGCGCCGGTGACCAGGGCGACTCTGGGGGGCAGGTCGGTGTTCAGCACTGGTCGTCCTCCCGGGTGAGGTGAGCGAGGTAGCCGTGCTCTCGGAGGTAGCCGAGCAGTTCGTCCACGGCCTCCACCGGGCCGGCCGGGGTGATCACCCGGGCGGCTGTGCGGGGGCGGTCGGTCTCGGTCAGGGCGCGGATCCGGGCGAGCGGGTCGGCGCCCACGGGGGCGGGCAGGACGAGCGGCCGGGGGCGGTAGGGGCGGGCCGGGCTCAGCCGGACCGGCTGCCGGGGCTCCGGCAGGGCCACCGTGGCGACCGGGATCTCGGCCGTCCGGGCGGCGAGCAGGGCGGGCAGTGCGGCCCGCCGCAGCCGGGCGCTGGTCGGCTCCACCGAGCAGACGGCGGGCAGGGGAACGGTGAGCTGCTCGCGGCGGCGGCCGTCGATCCGTCGGACAGCAGTCAACTCACCGTCTCGTAGGGACAGTTCGGTGAGGCCGAGCGCCTGGGCGGCACCCAGTCGGGCGGCCAGGAAGGCGGGGGTGGCGCCGGTGCCCCGGCCGCTGGAGCGGTCACCGCAGAGCAGCAGGTCGGGTACGAGGCCGAGCCCGGCGACCAGCGCGCGGGCGGTGGCGTCACTGTCGGCGTCGGCCGGACCGTCGATCCGGAGCACCCGCTGCACCCCGCAGGCCAGCGCCTGGCGGAGCACCTCGTCCGCGTCGGCCGGGCCGACGGTGACCGCCAGGGTGCGGCCGCCGATCGCCGCGGCGAGCTGCAGGACATGCTCGAGCGCCGCCCGGTCGGCACCGCCGAGCGGGTCGGTGGGGCTCAACGCGGCTACCACGAGCGGCTGTTCGGCCATGTCGGTCAGCCCTTTCGGAACACGACGCCGAGGCCGCCGTCCGGGTAGGTCCAGGTGATCGCGCCCTCGGCGTCGCAGACCTGGTAGCAGGCGCCGCACTCGAAGCACTGCTCGAAGTTGAACAGGATGCCGCCGTCAGCCCTGGGCACGAACAGCTTGGCCGGGCAGACGTGCAGGCAGGAGCGCACCGTGCAGGAGTCGCAGACCTCGGTGTCGACGGTGATGTGGGCCCGCTCCGAGACCCGGAACTCGGTCCCCTCCATCCGGTCGTCGAAGGAGATCTCGCGGTAGTCCTCGCCAGGCTGACCGGTCATCCGAACGCCCTCATTCCGGTGATCGCGTCGGCCAGCAGCCGTCGCGGACTGACGCCGTGTCGGCGGACCGCCGTGCGCAGCAGCCGCCAAACCCCCGGCTTCGGACGGGGGTTGTCCACCTCGAACAGTCCCTCGGCGAGGTCGCAGATCAGCCCGGGGTACTGCCGCTGCATCCGTTCGGAGAGCACCAGCCCCGGCACCTTGCGCAGTTTCCGGTGATCGGCCAGCACGAACGACCGTTCCAGCGCCCGCCGGTAGCCCGCGAGCCCGGCCTGTGAGGTGTCGCCGGCGCCGATCGCGGCGGCTGCCGCGCGGCCCGCGTACATCCCGGCGCCGATCGCGAAGTTGACGCCCTCCAGCCAGATCCCGGCGGCCAGGCACATCCCGGCGGCGTCGCCGGCCACCAGGAGTCCGTCACCGGCGAGTTCGGGCAGGTGGTCGTAGCCGCCCTCGGGGATCAGGTGCGCCGCGTACTCGACCTGTCGGCCGCCGCGCACCAGCGGGGCGATGGCGGGGTGGGCCTTGAGGTCGGCGAGCAGTTCCTCGGGGCGGACCTTGGCGGCGGCCAGGCCGGGCAGCCCGACCACGACGCCGAGGCTGACCGACTCCAGGTTGGTGTAGAGGAACCCACCGCCAGGGATGCCCCGGGTGCAGCCGAGGATCTCGATGTCCTGGCCGTCCCGCCCGGTCAGTCCGAAGCGCTGCTCGATCACCTCGCGCGGCAGGGCCAGCGTCTCCTTCACCCCGAGCGTGAGGTGGCGGGCGTTGTCCTGCCGGGGGTGCAGCCCGGCCTCCTTGGCGAGGAAGGAGTTGACGCCGTCACAGGCGATCACCACCTGCGCCGTCAGGTCGCCGTCCGGCCGGTCGGTGCGGACGCCGACCACGGTCCCCGCCGTGGTCCGCAGCAGCCCGGTGGCCACCGTGGCGGGCACCAGCACCGCCCCGGCCGCGACGGCGTGGCCGGCCAGCCAGCCGTCCAGGTCGGACCGGTGCGCGGTGGCGCCGTTGTACGGGGCGGTGCCCCAGCGCTGGCTGCGGAAGTCCACGGTGAGGGCCTGATCCGCCGTCATGACCATGGTGGAGCGGCGGGTCACCCAGCGCTCGACCGGCATCTCCTCCCACCACTGCGGCACCAGCTCGTCCAGGATCCGGCCGTAGACCACCCCGCCGTAGACGTTCTTCGAGCCGGGGTACGGGCCGCGCTCCAGCAGCGCCACCGAGCAGCCCGCCCGGGCGGCGGCCAGTGCGGCGGCCGATCCGGCCGGTCCCGCGCCCACCACCAGGACGTCGAAGTCGCGGGCAGGCGGGGGCTGTTGGAGCAGCACGGAGGCCGAGGCAGGCCCCGCGTACGAGGCTTCAGTCACGGGGGGCCTCCGAGGTCAGCCGACTGGCCAGCTCGGCCAGCACGGTCGGGGCGTCGGCGACGACCGCGAGGTCGGCCAGTGCGGTCATCGGGCAGTGCGGGTCGGTGTTCACGCTGACCAGGTGGGCGGGGTGGCCGAGGCCGCCGACGTGCTGGGCGGCGCCGGAGATACCGAAGGCGAGGTAGAGCTCGGGGGCGACCACCACGCCGGTGGTGCCGATCTGGCGCTCCTCACCGGTCCAGCCCGCGTCGGTGACCACCCGGGTGGCGCCGACGGCGGCGCCGAGTGAGGCCCCGACCTTCTCCAGCAGGGCGATCGCGGCCGGGCCGGTCAGCTCGCCGGTGCCGAGACCGGCGCCCGCCGCGACGATCCGGGTGGCCTGGTCGAGCTGCTCCTGCCCGGGCGGTGCGGTGAGCAGCGCGCACTGCTCGGCGTCCGGACTCACCGGCCCGTCCGGCGCCGGGAGTTCGATGATCTCGGGGGCCTCCGGCAGTGGCTGGGCGCCGCGCAGGCCGGGCTCCAGGGTGGCGACGAACGGGCCGAGCACGGCGGCGTCCACCAGCGTCCGGCCGTCCGCCCCGATCAGGTCGGCGCCGCCGCTGTGCACCGCGAGGGCGCTGGCCAGCAGCGGCCGGTCCAGTGTGACGGCCAGCCGGGGCGCCAGGTCGCGCCCGTCCGGGGAGGCGGGCAGCAGGACGATCGGACGGTCGGTCAGCAGCGGGGCCAGCGCGGTGGCCAGCAGGCCGGGCGGCCGGGTGCCGGTCTCCACGGTCCAGACCCGGGTGGCGGTGGTCAGCAGGCCGGCTGCCGCCTTGGTGTCCTCCCCGGCCAGCAGCGCCAGGCCGCCCGCTTCGGCGACCGTCTCGTCCGCCCCGGGCGGCAGCTCGCCGCCCCGGACCAGCAGGACGGCGATCGGCTCGGTGCCCTTTACCTCGGTGCCGTTCACAGCGCGCTCCCCACTCGGTGTCCCTCGATCACGGCGGCGTGCGCCCGGCGCGGGGCCAGGCAGTCGCCGACCCGGTGGACCTCGAACGGCGCGTCCCGCAGCGCCTGCCAGAGCTCGTCCTCCGGGGTCTGGTGCACTGCGCAGACCACCCAGTCCACCTCGGCGGTGGTCATCGCGCCGGTGGTGTGGGTGAGGATGTCCAGCTGCACCCGCTCGCCGTCCGGCGCGGTCCTGGCCGACGTCACCACCTCGTCGGTGGTCTGCCGGATGCCCTTGGCCTCGGCCCGGACGGTGAAGGTCTCCAGGTCGAGGGTGATGCCGAGGTCCTGGCCGACCACCATGCCAGGGGTCGAGATCCGGACCCGGCAGCCCCGGTCGGCGAGCAACTCGGCGACCGAGGTGGCCTGGTGGAAGCCCAGCTCGTCGACCACCAGCACCTCCCCCTCGGGGGCGGCCCGGCCGGTCAGCACGTCGCGGACGTCCACCACCCGGGCCAGGTCGCCCGCCCAGTACGGTGGTTGCGGCCGGGCGCCGGTGGCCAGCACGACCACGTTCGGCTGCTCGGCGGCCAGTGACTCCATGGTGGCCTCCTGGCCGGTCCTGATCTCGACGTCGAGCCGACGGCACTCGGCGGCCAAGTTCCGTACCACGTCCAGGAATTCGGCCCGGACCGGCACACTCGCCGCCTCGGCCACCTGCCCGCCGGTGGCGGGCTCGCGCTCGTAGAGGGTGACCAGGTGCCCGCGCCGGGCCGCGCTGGCGGCCGCCTGAAGTCCGGCCGGACCGCCGCCGACCACCAGGACCCGGCGGCCGCGCCGCCCCGGCATCGGCAGCGGCACCGCCTCCCGCCCGGCCCGGGGGTTCTCGATGCAGCCGAGCCAGCGGTTCAGCCCCATCCGGCCCACGCACTCCTGGTTGCAGGACAGGCAGCTGCGGATGTCGGAGGCGTGGCCGGAGCGGGCCTTGGCGAGGAAGTCGGGGTCGGCGATCTGGCCCCGGACCACGCCGACCAGGTCGCAGTGGCCCTCGGCCAGGGCCCGTTCGGCCTGCGCCGGGTCCTTGATCCGGCCCACCCCGATCACCGGCAGCTTGACCGCGCGGCGGATCGCGTTGGAGATGAAGAGTGCGTACCCGGCCGGTACCGCCATCGACGCCTCGATCAGGTACAGCGTCGAAGTGGCCACCCCGATCGAGGTGTTGATGTAGTCGACCTGGCCGGTGGCCTCGACCATCCGGGCCACCTCGACCGCCTCGTCCAGGGTGATGCCGCCCTTGATCAGCTCGTCGCCGCAGAGCCGGACCCCGAGCGCCCGGTCCGGACCGATCGCCGCCCGGACGGCCGCCACCAGCTCCAGCAGCAGCCGGGCCCGGTGGGCCAGCGGGCCGCCGTACCCGTCGGTGCGCAGGTTGGTCGCGGGGGAGAGGAAGCCGCGCACGATCGAGGAGTGCGAGCACTGCAGCTCGACCCCGTCGAAGCCGCCTGCCACGCAGTTCGCGGCCACCGTGGCGTACCCGGCGACCACCTCGGCGATCTCGGCCTCGTCGACCGCCTTCGGCACCTCGCGGAACAGCGGGTCGGGGACGGCGCTCGGTGCCCAGACCGGCAGCCGGGAGTACATCGAGGAGGCCTGCCCGCCGTTGTGGTTGAGCTGGGCCAGGATCGGCACGCCGTGCGCGTGCACCGCCTCGGTGATCCGCCGGTACCCGGCAACCGCCTCCGGGTGGAAGCCGTGGATCAGCTTCTCGTACGGCCAGTCGGTCGGGTGGGTGGAGTGCTCCTCGGTGATGATCATCCCGGCGCCGCCGGCCGCCCGGGCGGCGTAGTACGCGGCGTGCTGCTCGCTCGGCAGGCCGTCCTCGGCGTAGTTGGTCAGGTGGGCGGAGAAGACCACGCGGTTGGCCAGGGTCAGCGGGCCGACCCGGAGCGGGGTGAAGAGATGGCGGTAGGCGGTCATCGGTGGGCCCCTTCACTACCGGCCGCCAGCCGGAGTGCGGCCCGGCGGCCCTCCAGTACGGCCTGGTAGACCGTGCGCGGAGCCACGCAGTCCCCGGCCACGGGCAGCTCGGGGTGGTCCGGGCGCAGCGACCGCTCCGGCAGCCGGTGCCCGCAGTCGACCAGCACCGCGCAGTCGGCACGCTCCTTGCGGCCGGTCACCACGTCCTCCAGCAGGGCGTAGCCGTCGTGCAGTTCGAGTACGGTCCGGCGCTTGTACAGGGTCACCCCGGCCTGCTGGAGCCGGGTGTTGGCCGCGGCCAGGTCGCCGGTCAGGGCCAGCTGGGTGCCGACCACCTGATCCTGCGTCACGATCGCGGTGGGCCGCCCGGCCGCCGCCAGCAGCTCGGTGACCGCGACCCCGACGGCGTCCCCGATCGGGTCGAACACCAGCACCGGTCCCGGCGGCAGGGACTGCGCCGTCGGGTCGGCGGCCAGCTCGGCCGGGCGGACCACGGTGCCGCCCAGCCGGTCGAAGCCGTGCGGCCCCGGCACCGAGCCGGTGGCCAGCAGGACCTCTCGCCCGGCCGCCCGGGCCGTGCCGAGCTGCTCCCCGGTGAGCCGGGTGCCGGTCCGCAGGGTCACGCCGAGCCGTGCGTTCTCCGCCGTCAGCCAGTCGGCCAGCAGGCCGAGCCGCTCGCGGCCGGGCAGTGCGCCCGTCGTCCGCAGTGCGCCGCCCAGTTCCGCCGACTGCTCGGTGACTTCCACCGTGTGGCCGCGCAGGGCGAGCACCCGGGCGGCCTCCAGGCCGGCCGGACCGCCGCCGACCACCAGCACGTCGAGCGGCCGGGCGTCCCGGCCCTGCACCGGCCGGTCCTCGGTCTCGTGGCCGGCGGCGGGTTCACCGACGCAGCTGATGATCGGGTTCCGGTTGTCCCGGACCCGGCAGCGCTGGTTGCACAGCACGCAGGGCCGGATCCGTTCCGGGTGCCCGGCCCGCAGCAGCGCGACCAGCTCGGGTTCGGCGATCTGCGCCCTGGTCATCTCGACCAGGTCGGCGGCCCCGTCGTCCAGCGCCCACTGGGCCTGGCCGACCTCGACCACCGAGCCCTGCAGGGCGACCGGTACGACGCCGTGCACGGCGGTCCTGACGGTGCGGCAGAGGTCGAGGTTGAAGCCGGGCGGGGTGTGGCCGTCCGGCCGGGTGGCGGAGAGGTTCATCGCGGAGCCCCGGACCACCACCAGATAGTCCGTCAGCGGGGCGAGCCCGACCGCCAGTTCGGCCCCCTGCTCGGCGGTGATCCCGGCCCAGGGGGCGAGTTCGTCGCAGCACAGCCGCAGGCCCATTACTCGCCCGGGGCCGATCGCGGCCCTGGTCGCGGTCAGCACCTCGCGCAGCAGCCGGGCGCGGTCGGTGCCGTGGTCGTCGGAGCGCAGGTTGGTCAGGCCGGACAGGAACTGCCGGAGCAGGCTGTGCTGTCCGGCGTCGATCTCCACCCCGTCCAGACCGGCGTCGGCCGCCAGCCGCGCTGCGGCCGCGAAATCCGCTACCAACACGCCGAGTTCGGCGGGCTCCAGCTCGGCCGGCAGCTCCCGGCTGACCACGTCGGCCACCCGGGACGGGGCCCGCAGTGCGGCCTGCGAGTACGCGGAGGAGCCCTGCCCGCCCGCGTGCCCGAGCCCGGCGAGCACCAGCGTCCCGTACGGGCGGCAGGCCTCGGCCACCGCCTGCCAGCCGGCCGGGCAGTCGGCGGCCAGCGGGGCCCGCTCGTACGGCCAGTCGTCGGCGGCCACGCTCGCGGTCTCGGTGACGATCAGTCCGGCGCCACCGGCGGCCCGGCGCAGGTAGTAGGCGACATGGCGGTCGGAGAGCGCCCGGCGGTGGCCGAGGTTGGTCTCGTGCGGACCGAACAGCACCCGGCTGGGTGCGGTCCGGCCGGCCAGCGTGATCGGGTCGGTGAGCAGCATGGCTACCGCCCGGCGGCGGCGAGGCCGGCCAACGGACTGGTGTCGCAGGCCCGGTCGGGCAGACCGGCGGCCGGGGGAGCCCAGCCGATCTGCACCGGCACCGGCCCCGGGCCGCGGCCCCGGCGCGAGTGGTCGCCGCTGGGCCGGGGGATGCTGCCGGGGCCGAGCGCGGCCAGCGCGGTCTCGCCGTGGCCCTTGACGCACTCGGGGTCCGGCGCGTCCATCGGCAGGCCGGTGAAGAACTTCGCGGCCATGCAGCCGCCCCGGCAGGAGTCGAAGGCGGAGCAGGAGCCGCAGGCGCCCGCGCTCTGCGGGCCGCGCAGCTCGGCGAAGAGCGGAGCGTTGCGCCAGACCTCGGCGAAGCCGCCGGGCGAACGTACGTTCCCAGCCAGGAACTGGTCGTGGATCGCGAACGGGCAGGCGTAGACGTCGCCGACCGGGTCGATCAGGCAGACCACCCGGCCGGCCCCGCAGAGGTTGAGGCCGGGCAGCGGGGTCGAGCCCAGCGCGTTGAGGTGGAAGAACGAGTCCCCGGTGAGCACCCGCTCACCGTTGGCCACCAGCCAGTGGTAGAGCGTGCGCTGCTGCTCGGCGGTGGGGTGGAGTTCGTTCCAGACCTCGGCGCCGCGACCGGCCGGGCGGAGCCGGGTGAGCCGCAGTTGCGCACCGTAACGCTCCGCGATTTCGGCGAAGTCGTCCAGTTGGTCACAATTTTGACGTGTCATCACCACACTCAGTTTGAAGTCCCGGAAGCCCGCTTGGGCGAGGTTGTCCATCGCGGTCACCGCGGTCCGGTACGAGCCGGGGCCGCGTACCGCGTCGTTGACCTCCGCCGTGGCACCGTCGATCGAGATCTGTACGTCCACATAGTCACTGCGGGCGAGCAGCCGGGCCCGTTCCGGCGTGATCTTGATTCCGTTGGTGGAGAACTTGACCCCGACTTGACGCTCAGTGGCGTAGTCCACCAGCTCCCAGAAATCCGGCCGGACGGTCGGCTCGCCGCCGCCGATGTTCACGTAGAACACCTGCATGCGCTGCAATTCGTCCAGGACGGAGCGGCACTCGGCGGTGCTCAGCTCCCGGGGGTCGCGCCGCCCGGAGGAGGAGAGGCAGTGCACGCAGGCGAGGTTGCAGGCGTAGGTGAGCTCCCAGGTGAGGCAGATGGGGGCGTCCAGCCCGTGCTGGAACTGGTCGACGAGCTTCATCCGGGTACTCCCTGGTGAGTGGGTGATCTCTCAGCGCGGCTGGATCGTTCCGGCCTCGGCCAGCCCGGCGAGAGCCGTGAGATAGGCCCGCCGCTGCTCGGCCGGCACGCCCGCCTGATCCAGTGCCCCGTGGACGTCCGGATGGGAGATCAGTGCACGTACCGTTTTGACCAGCTCAAGAGACTTGAGAAAGGACAGTCGGCGGGTCGAGAAGTCATAGGCGAGAGCCCCGAAAGGCTCGGGTCGCAGCGAGACACTCGGTGCGCAGCGGTACGGAAGGTCCGGATCGAATGACGACACTGTTCCTCGAATCAGTAGACGCCGCACATGCCGTCGATGGAGATCTCCTCGACCAGGAGATCCTCCTCCGGAAGGAAGTCGGACTCGTCGTCCTCGGAGGGGTCCGGCAGGAATTGCGCCATGGCTTTCTCCTTCGCATGGAGCGGGTCCGGATATCCGGCCCTGGTGTTCACGCTAATCGCGCGGGCGGTGTGGTCGGCACCCCTGTCCGGTGCCTTAGGGGTGTCCTCCGGGGTGCCCTCCGGGTCGGCTGCGGCGCTCACTCCGGCAGGGCGTGGAAGCCCCGGCGAAAATAGACCGCAGGGACTGTTTTGCGCATCCGTGCCTCGCGCACCCGGCCGACCAGGATGGTGTGGTCGCCGCCCGGATGGCGGGCATATGCGTCGCACTCCAGCGTCACTGCCGCCGAGTCCAGTACCGGCTGCCCCTTCTCGTTCGGCCGGAAGTCGCTGTTCGAGAACTTGTCCACGCCCCGGGTGGCGAACCGGACCGCGAGCTCGGCGTGCTCCGGCGTGAGCACGTGGATCACCCAGGACTCCGCCGCCAGGAACGCGGGGTGGCACTGGGCGTTGTCGGCGAGGCAGACCAACACCAGGGCGGGGTCGGCCGACAGCGAGCAGAACGAGCTCGCGGTGAAGCCCCACCACCGCCCCTGGCGGTCCGTGGTGGTCACGATGGTGACCCCGCTGGGGAAGGCGGCCAGCGCCTCCCGGAACGTGGTCGGTGCTGCTGCGTTCGGTGCGGTGGCGGTCGCCACGGTGGTCATCCGAGACCTCCCTCGTCTGCGGCCGGACAGCGGCCGAGCTCGACGTTAGGGGCGGCGGTGATCGAGCACGCCCCCTAGCCGACCCCCTGCGGACCCCTGCTGTTCGACCGGTCCCGGACAGCAGACTGCCCGGACCGGCGCTCGCGCGCCCGGCCCGGGCAGGTGGTGCAAGGTGCTCACATGTGTGCGGTCGGCCACCGCCCCCGGGGCCGTCCACTCACCGCTTCCGTACGGATCCGCGGTGTCTGGCGGGTTGGTTACGGCCAGCCGTCGTCGTCCCCGCCGGGGCGGGGAGCGGAGCTCGCGGTGGGCGTGGTCGTCGGGGCGGGAGTGGCGCCGGCGTCGGACAGTGTGATCACTCCACGGGGTCCGTCCGCGAAGGAGGCGACGGTGGGCAGGGCCGCCACGACTGCGGCGAGCAGGATGCCCTGGATGGCCATTTTTGTCCTCTTGGAAAGCAACATTACATCCCCCATACAGAGACTGACTGGCTAGTTGCTCAAACTCGCCGCCTTCCGGGTCGGTGCTCTCGGTGGCGACACCGCATAGGCTGCCGAGAGCCGCATGCTTGTGCCAAGCGGAACCCGATGGCGTAAAGTTGCTTGGCAACAACTTCGCAGGGTTGGGGGGAGCTCGGATGGGCGAGGGGGTGCACGGATACTTGGATTTCGCGGAGTTGGATGATCTGAGTGCTGCTGCCTATGGCCATGCCGTCGAGTTAGGGCGATTCGACAAGAACGATATCGCCGAGCGGCTTTCGGTCGGTGAGTCCGAGCTCGTCCGGATCGAGCAGGTGCTGCGACTGCTGAAGCTCCTCCAGCCGATGCCCGGACACCCGTCGGTGCTGGTCCCGGTGGGGCCGGACGTCGCGGCGGCGGATCTGGTCGGTGGGGCCGAGAACCAGATCCGCGACCTTCAGCAGGCCGTGACGGACGTCCGCTCCAAGCTGTTGTCGTTGACCCCTCTCTACTTCGAGGGCCGCCGGCTGCGGAACCGGCTGGAGGCCTTCGACGTGATCAGCGACCCCAGTGTGATCCGGTCGATGATCGACAGTCTGGGCAAGAGCTGTCGCCACGAGCTGCTCGCCATGCACCCGGGTGGACCGCGTCCGGCGTTCGTGCTGGCGTCCGCCCGTGACTCGAACAGCCGGATGCTGGAGCGCGGGGTACGGGTCAAGACCATCTACCAGCACACGGCCCGCGGTGACCTCGCGACCAAGTCGTTCGTCCGGGACGTGACCGCGCTGGGTGCGGAGTTCCGGACCGCCGACGAGCTGGTGGACCGGGTCCTGATCTACGACCGGGAGACCGTGGTGCTGGCCCGGCACACCGGGGCGGACGGGACCCCGACCGCCGCGATCGTCCGGGAGTCCACCCTGGTGGGGTTCGTCTGCAAGGTCTTCGAGTACATCTGGGACGGGGCCACGCCGTTCAACCCGGAGACCGCGAAGGCCGAGGCCATCACGGACGACCTCAAGCAGTCGGTGCTGCGGCTGATGGCCAAGGGCTACAAGGACGAGATGGTGGCGCGCCGGCTGGGCATGTCGGTGCGCACCTGCCGCCGGCACATCTCCGAGATCACCGAGGAGCTGGAGGCGACCAGCCGGTTCCAGGCCGGCTTCAACGTGGCGATGTCCGGCATCCTGGACCAGTTCAAGGACGAGTTCTGACGCCGGGTCGGCCGACCCGGCGTCAGCCACCGTCACCCAGCGCGTCGGTGATCGCCTCCACGGTGTCCCGGTCGAGCATGCTGGTCAGCTCGGCGTCGTCCAGCTCGCCGAACCCCGCGTCGTAGACGGCGGCACTGATCCGGTAGCCGTTGTCCAGCAGGAAGGTCCGGAACGCCCACTCCTCCCCGGTGCCGGGGCTGCCGTCGGGGCGGTGCACCCGGACCGGCTTGCCGTCCGGGCCGAAGCCGAACTCGGTGAAGCTGAACTGCATGCCCTGGCCGATCGCCTTGCTGTACGCCTCCTTGAGCGTCCAGAGCCGGACCAGGCTCGGGTTGCGGTCGTGCTCGGGCAGCGCGGCCAGCGACACCAGCTCGTACGGTGTGCAGACGTGCCGGCCCAGTCCGCGGCCGTACATCGGCCGGTCCGCCCGCTCGGCGTCGACCCCGATCAGGCCCCGGGTGGTGAGGCCGACCAGCAGCAGGTCGTCGGTGTGGCTCAGGCTGATGTCCACCTGGTCGCAGCCGCGCAGGTACGGCCGCCCGGTCGGCCCGTAGCCCAGCTCCAGGGTGTCCGGGTCGGCCCGCAGCACTGCGGCGCCGGCCCGCTTGAGCAGCACCCGGGAGGCGGCGTACCGGTCGCGGACCGAGGGGTGGGCGAGGTCGAGGTAGCGGGACCAGTCGCGGCCGAGCACCGCGCGCAGTTCGTGCGCGGCGGGCAGGTCGGGCTGGAGGTCGCCGAGTTCGGCGTAGACCAGGGCGGTGCCGTGCCGGGCCAGGTCGGCCCGGACCAGGTCCCAGGTCTTGTCGCCGATGACCTCGACGGGCTCGCCGAGTGGTGGCCCGGTAGGGGTGGCTCCGGGGCGGGTCATGCTGCTTCCTCCAGGACTGCGTAGATCTCCCGGAGGTTTCGGGCCGCCAGGACGGTGGGGACGGGGAGCCGGCGCCCGCTRCCGGATTCCAGCAGGGTGACCAGTCGGAGCAGGTTCATCGAGTCCCAGCCCGGCAGCGCTGCCAGCTCGGTCTCCGCGTCCTGGTCGGTCAGCTCCAGATCGAGTTCCGTGCGGACCAGGCGGAGGAATCCGTCGAGGCTATCGAGCCCAGGCATCTGTCGGCCATCCTAGATCAAGTGTGACGTGGACATGAAGAGGGGGCTGCGGTGTGAACTCCAGCCCGTGCCGGAAGAGCACCCCGTCCTCGGTCCGCGCGGTCTCGGTGAACCCGAGCTCCGGGTAGAAGAGTTCCGCGCGGTGGTTCTTGGCCGTCGGCGTGAAGCGGGCGTGCACGGCCGGTAGCCCGGCCGCCCGACTCTCCGTCAACAGGGCGGCCAGCGTGGCCTGTTCGATGCCCCGGGTCAGCACCCGGCAGCTCAGCCAGACGTTCTCCAGCAGCAGCCCGTCCGGGGTGTGCCGGCCGAGCAGGGCGCCGACCAGGCCGTTGCTGCCGAACCGGTCGGCGGCTCTGATCGCCAGCAGCAGCCGGCCGGGGTCCTCGGCCACGGCGGCCGGGTCGCCCGGCTGCAGCCGCAGTCCGGTCAGGTTGAACTGGTTGGTCCGCTGGGTGAGTTGGACCAGTCGGGGGTACTCGTGCGGCTCCGGCGGACCGAGCCGGACGCTGACCCCGAGCTGGTGCAGGAAGTCGGCGTGCGAGCCGCTGTGCTCGCGCAGCCGGTGCCGCTCGCCCTCCAGCCGGTACTGCTCCGGTCTGGCCCGGTCCTCGTCGGTCAGCCGGAGCACGTCGAACCACCCGTCCGCCAGCAGCCGTTCGCCGTGCAGCGCGGGCTCGCCGTCCAGCGGCAGCACGGCGACCTCGGGCAGGCCGAACCGGACCTGGGCGCGCTCGCCCGGCGAGTCGTCGGCGAACACCAGCGAGTCGGTGCCGATCCCCAACTCCTGGGAGATGGCGGCCAGATGGCCGTCCTTCGGCAGCCAGTCGGCGTGCACCCGGGCGAAGTCCGGCTCCCGCAGCACCAGGTCGGGGTGCGAGCGGAGCGTCTCCAGGACGGGCTCGAGGTCGTTCTTGCTGCTCACCGCGAGCAGCACGCCCTGCGACGCGAGCTGGCGGACGGTGCGCTGGAAGGCGCCGAAGGCCTCGCCGCGCAGGGTGTCCGCGGCGGCGATGCCGTCCGGGCCGTCCTCGCCCAGCACGCCGTCCCAGAGCGTGTTGTCCAGGTCGAGCACCAGGCACTTGCGGGTCAGCCCGGTCAGCGACCTGGTCAGATGGCCCACCTCGCGGGCGTACCCGGCCAGCACCGGTGCGGTGAAGCGGACTTGGGCGTAGCAGGCCAGCCTGGCGTCCTCGACCGGGCCGGTGGCGGCGGTCAGCGGGTCCAGGTCGAGCACCACCAGCGAGCGGTGCCGCTCGGTCAGCCGGAGCAGCCGGGCGTTGAACTCCCGCCAGACGGCGCCGAGCCGGGCCCGGGAGGCGTGGTCGACCAGCTGGCCGGTGTGCCGGCGCAGCAGTGGCAGGGTGTTCAGCACCAGCAGGCCGGGGGCGATCCGCTCGTGCTCGGCCACCAGCCAGCTGATCCGTTCCAGCACCCGGTCGGCGGCCTCGGCCAGCTCCTCCACCCGCCAGGGGGAGGGCAGTTCGGTGAACACCGTCTCGGCGTCCAGCAGGCAGAGCGAGAGGTCGGGCCGCTCCAGCAGCAGCTGGCCGCCCGGATCGGTGAGATCGCGCAGCCAGCCGCCGTGCTCGCCGATCAGCGGACGCAACAGCAGGCCGTGCCGGGCCAGTTCGGCGGTGAGCGGGTCGACCAGACCGGCCACGGTGGACTGGCCGGTGATCGCGACGGTGACCACCTGGGTGGCGGGGTGGTGGTGCAGCACCTCGTCCGGGTCGAGCCCGGCGAGCAGCCGCCCGGCCCGGCCCAGCAGGGCGTCCCGGTCGGCCGGTTCGGCCTCGTCCAGCAGCTCGGCCAGCAGGGCCGGGATGCGGTGGTGGGCCGCGGCCAGCTCCCCGACGGCCCGCAGGCCGCGCAGTCGTTCGATCGGTGTGGTGGTGGTCATCTCCGGCCGCCTCTCAGACCTTCTCCAGGGCGAAGCCCGCCTTGATCCACTTGCTGGACTCCACGGTCACCGCAAGCGCCCGCTGACCCGACCTCAGATCCGGTAGCAGCCGGGCCAGTTGAAGAAACGGCAGGGCGTTGCCGGTATTCCCGGTCTCGCCCACGCAGCTGACCTCGTGCACGCCGGGGACGGCCAGCCGCTCCACGATCCGGGTGGTCATCCGCTCGGAGAGCTGCGGGGGCAGCAGGTGGTCCAGGTCCTCGACCTGCCAGCCGACCTGCTCCAGCAGCTCCCAGAAGATCTCCACGGCCATCACCGGGACCTGTTCCTCGATCGCCTTGTAGTCCTCGCGCAGCAGTGGCCGGTCCTGGTCGCGGTCGGTCAGCCCGTACCAGTCCACGGTCTGGCCGGCCGGGCGGCCCAGGCCGGTCAGGCTGTTCAGCACGCCCCGGACGGCGACCTGCTCGCCGAGCGGCTCGGCGGTCAGCACGGCGGCGCCCGCACCGTCGCCGAACAGCAGGTAGTTGACCAGCTCGTCGGTCGGGATCCGGGCCAGGTCGCGGTTGAAGTCCAGGTGACGGTGGGTCACGTCGCCCCCGACCACCAGACCGGCCCGGCGGCCCGAGGCGATCAGGGTCCGGCCGAGATCGAGTGCCTGGACGGCGCCGGAGCAGCCGGCCTGGAGCTGGTAGACCGGCAGGTAGTCGAGGCCGAGCCGGTCGGCCACCTGGCTGGCGGTGGTCGGCAGCAGGGTGTCGGGGGTGGTGGTGGAGAGGATCAGGAACTCGATGTCGGGCGCCTCCAGGGCGGCCGACTCCAGCGCCTCGGCGGCGGCCTGCGCGCAGAGGTCGGCCAGCGACCAGCGGACCTCGCCGGTGCCGAGGTCGCGGCCGAAGTAGCGCGACCTGGTACCGACGAAGATGTCGATCCACTCCTCGCTGACCCCGAGCAGCTTGCCGAGCACGGCGTTGTCCACCGGGTCCCCGGGCAGTGCGGTGCCGACCGAGGCGAGGTAGGCGGTGGCGGCCTCGGTCATGACACCCTCGCCAGGGCCAGTTCGCGCAGGAAGTCGGCCAGCGAGCCCACCGAGCGGAGTGCGGGCAGCAGCTGACGGATCGACACCTCGCCGAGGTGCGGCAGTGCCTCCTGCACGACGTCCTTGAGCTGCATGATCATCACGGAGTCGAATCCCAGGTCCTCGTAGAAGCGGGTCGAAGCCAGCACCCGGTCCGGCCGGTACTGGCCGACGGTGACCACGGCGTCGATCACGGCGGCCAGCACCGGGTCCTCGGTCTGCCGGACCGGTGCGGGAGCGGGCACCGGAGCCACGGTCGGCTCGACCGGCGCCGGGGTGGTGGCCCGGTCGGCCCGGCGGCTCCAGTACCGGTTCTCGGCGGAGAACACGTACGGGCGCAGCCGCTCGACGGTGCGGTACTCGGCCGGGTAGAGCGCGTCCCACTCCGGGTCCAGGCCGGCCCGGTAGAGCGTGGCGGCCAACTCGGCGAGCTGCCGGCCGTCCGCCTCGGGTCCTGGCACGGGGTGCAGGTGCTCGGTGCCGGGGGCGAGCCCGGCCCGGCGGGCCAGCGGGAGCAGGGTGGGCCGGGGGCCGATCTCGACCAGGTGGGTCGGTGCGACCTCGGTGGCCAGCGCGGTCAGCGCGGCGCCGAACAGCACCGGCTCGGTGGCCTGGCCGGCCCAGTACGCGGCGTCCAGGGGCTCGTCGTGCAGCAGCCGGCCGTAGCGGGTGGAGGCCATCGGCAGCCGGGGCGCGGCCGGCCGCAGCCCGTCGGCCAGTTCGCGCAGGCCGGTGGCGACCGGGGCCATCCGCGCGGAGTGGAAGGCCCGGGTGACGTCCAGCCGCCGGGTGCGCAGACCGCGTCCGGCCAGCCGCAGCGCGGCCCGGTCCAGCGCGTCCAGCGGGCCGGAGAGCACGCTGTCGGCGGGGGAGTTGACCGCCGCCAGGGCCAGGGTGGGCTCGGCCGCCAGCAGCTCGGCCAGCGCCTCGGGGCCGGCCCCGACCGCGAGCATGCCGCCGCCGGCCGGCAGGTTCCGCATCAACTCGGCGCGGGTGGCGACCAGTTCGGCGGCCTGGTCCAGGTCGAGCGCCCCGGCCGCGACCGCGGCCGCGTACTCGCCCAGGCTGTGGCCGAGCACGGCAGCGGGGTGGACACCGAGCTCGCCGAGCGTGCGGGTCAGCGCGTAGCCGACCGCGAAGAGTGCGGTCTGCGCGTCGCCGGTGTCGTACCAGGACCCGGCGCCCGAATCGTCGCCGCGCAGGATCAACTCCCGGGTGGAGCGGCCGGTGTGGCGGGTGAGCGCGGCGTCCGCCTCGCCCAGGAAGTGCCGGTAGGCGGCCGAGTCCCGGTACAGCCCGGCGGTCATCGCCGGGTACTGGCTGCCCTGGCCGGTGTAGACGAAGGCCACCACCGGCCTGGTCCAGGAGCGGTGCGCGGGGGTGCCCGCGTCGATGCCGTGGGTGGCGGCCTGCCGCAGCCGCTCGGCGAGTTCGGTGGTGTCCCGGGCGGCGACCGCGTAGCGGTAGGGCAGCCCGGTCTTCACCCGGTTGCTGCTGAAACCGAGCGAGGCCGCACCGCCGCGCGGCCGTTTGGCGAACGCCTCGGCCTGGTCGGCCAGGTTGCGGCGGAGCGCGTCCGGGGTGTCGCCGGTGACGGTGAACACGCCGACCGGCTCGGTCTCCCCGGCCGGGCGGGCGGCCCGGCGCGGGGTGCGGGGCGGCCCGGCCAGCACCATGTGGGCGTTGGTGCCGCCCATGCCGATGCTGCTCACCCCGGCCAGGATCTCCCCGGCGGGCAGCCGCATCGGGGACTTGAGCAGCCGCAACCCGCGCTCTGCCAGCCGGAGTTGGGCGTTCTCCCGGTCGGCGTGCCGGCTGGCGGGGACGATCCGGTGGTGCAGCGCCAGCGCCACCTTGATCAGCCCGGCGATCCCGGCCGCGCCCTCGGTGTGCCCGATGTTGCCCTTCACCGAGCCCACCGCACAGGTCTTCTTCCGGGGCACCGCGTGCACCCCGCCGAGCGCCGCGCACTCGATCGCGTCGCCGAGCGCGGTGCCGGTGCCGTGCGCCTCGACGAAGGTGATCCTGTCGGCGGTCACCCCGGCCCGGCGGTAGGCGGCCTCCAGCACCTTCTGCTGGGACCACCGGTTGGGCGCGGTGACGCCGTTGCTGCGGCCGTCCTGGTTGACCGCTGAACCCCGGATCACCGCGTAGATCCGCTGGCCGTCGGCGACCGCGTCCTCGAGCCGGCGCAGCACCACCAGGCCGAGCCCGTCGCTGCGCCCGATCCCGTCGGCGTCCGCGCTGAACGGCTTGCACCGCCCGTCCGGCGAGCCCAGGCCGAGCTGGCTGTACATCAGACCGAGCGCGGGGGTGAGCACCAGGTTCACCCCGCCGGCCAGCGCGGTGTCGCACTCCCCGGCCAGCAGCGCGTTGGCGGCCAGGTGCACCGCGACCAGCGAGGAGGAGCAGGCGGTGTCCACCGCCAGGCTCGGCCCGGTCAGGTTGAGGTGGTACGAGATCCGGTTCGCGGTCATCCCGGCGGCGCTGCCCGCGCCGAGCTGCGGGGTGACCCGGGACGGGTCGCCCATCCGCAGCCGGCCCCACTCGCCGCCCATCACGCCGACGAACACCCCGGTGTCGGTGCCGGCCAGCGCGCCGGGCGCCTGCCCGGAGTCCTCCAGCGCCCGCCAGGCGCACTGCAGCAGCAGCCGCTGCTGCGGGTCCATCGCGGCCGCCTCGCGCGGGGAGAGCGCGAAGAAGTCGTTGTCGAAGCCGTCCGCGCCCGCGACGAAGCCGCCCCGGTTGATCCCGGCCCGCGCCGACTCCGGGACGGTGTCCGGGAGTTCGTCGGCCTCCCAGCGCTGCGGCGGCACCTCGCCGACGCTCTCCCCGCCCCGCATCAGCAGGTCCCAGTACGCCTCGGCGTCGGGTGCGCCGGGGAAGGCGCAGTCCAGGCCGACGATCGCGATCCCGCCCATCAGAACCGGTCCTCCGGTGACTCGGGGGCTCCGCCCCGGCTGCGCCCGGCGGCCGCGGGGATGGCCACCGTGAGGTAGCCGACCAGGCTGTCCAGGGTCGGGTGGTCCCAGAGCAGGGTGGGCTCGACCAGCAGCCCGAACTCGTCCTCCAGGTCACCGCAGAGGCTCAGTGCGCCGACCGAGTCCAGGCCGTACTCGGCCAGCGGGACGGTGGGGTCGATGGTGAGCGGGTCGCGGTGCTGGTAGAGCGAGACGCGCTCGAGCAGCCAGTCACGGGCGGCGGTGGCGGGGTCGGCCGTCTGCCAGGTGGCGGGAGTGGGCATGGCAGGTCTCCTTCGGGGTCTGCGGCCGGTCAGCCGGGGAGGGGCGTGTTGTAAAGGTCGTAGCTGCGCCGGTCGCTGAACCGCAGTTGCACCTCGTGCAGCAGGCGGGTGTCGCACTCCGGCGGCAGGTCGGCGACCTGGGTGCCGAGCCGCCGGGCCAGCCGGTGCAGTGCCGCCGCCGCCCAGCTCGGATCGGCCAGGAACGGGTCCGCGCCGTCCCGGTTGTGCCACCAGACCCCGAGCACGGCGGCCGCCGCGAGCAGCAGCGCGTACCGGTCGACCAGGGCGAAGCAGGCCGCCCCGCTGGGCGAGGTGCGTTCGGCCGGGTCCAGCGCCAGCACCCGCTGCCGCAGGTCCGCCAGCTCCTCGGTGAGCTGCCCGGCCAGGGTGCGCAGTGCCCGCTCGACCGGGGTCCGGCCGTCGATCTGCGCGGCGATGGCGACCAGCGAGCCGCTCAGGCTGTCCCGCCCGGTGGCCAGGCTGAGTGCCTCGTTGCGCAGCGGCGGCAGTTCGCCGCCGAGCCGGAACAGCGCGGCGGGCGCCTCCGGTTCGACCAGCCAGGACCTGGCGGCCAGCCGGGGCAGCTGCGGGATGACGGTGGCCTGGCAGGCGACCGTCCCGGCGTGGCCGAGGCTGAGCACCGGTACGTCCCTGACGTGCTTCTGGAAGATCCCGAAGTTGCCGTCCCGGGTGTAGACCCGGGCGCCGAGCACGATCGACAGGTCGTGCATGGTGTCGTTGAGCACCCGGGGCATCAGGTACTTCAGGGCCGCCGAGTACACGCTGGTCTGCTCCGGCAGCAGGTGCAGCGCGCGGGTCGCGGCGACCGAAAGGCTGTCGAAGAGCAGCAGGTTGACGAAGGCTCCGGTCATCGCCCGGTCGGTGCGGACCGGGTCCAGCCAGGACGACTCGGCGTGCTCGGCGCCCCGGTCGTGGTCGAACTGGACGGCCGTGCGCAGGCTGGTGTCCACCGCAGCGAGCGCCGCGGCCGCGATCACCGTCCGGCTGATCTGGAAGGACCGCAGCGCCAGCGTGACGCCACCGCCGACCGGACCGAGCAGGGCGCTCTCCGGGACCGGGCAGTCGCGGAAGTCGATCCCGGTCCACCGGCAGCCACGCAGCCCGACCGCCAGGTGCCGGGGCCCGATGGTGGCCTTCCCGGCGGGCAGCCGGGTCGGGTCCAGCAGCAGGACGGACTGGCTGCGGCTGCCGCCGGTCCGGTCGGTCTCGCAGAACAGCACCAGGGCGGCCGCCCGGTCCAGGTTGTTGATCATCGGCTTGGTGCCGTTGAGCAGAAAGGTTTCGTCTTGGGCCTGCGCGGTCACTCCGCTGCGGACGTAGTCGTTGCTGTGCGCCGTCTGGTGCTGGGCGATGGCCGCCTTCGCGCCGCCGAGCAGCTGGTCCGCGAGCCGGCGCTGCTGCTCCTCGGTACCGGCCAGCCAGACGTCGGACGCGGCCATGAAGGTGTGCATCCCGTAGCCCATACCGAGCCCGACGTCCCGGCGGAACACCGGGCGCATCACCCGCACCAGGGTCTCCATCGAGTCCAGCCGGCCACCGAGCCGGACCGGTACGTACTCGGCGTTCAGGCCCGCCCGGTCCAGCAGTTCCTCCCCGGCCGCGAACGGCACCGCCGTCCGGTCGGCGGCCAGCAGGGCGCCGTAGCCGCTCGGGTTGGCCGGGTCGGTCGGGTCGCCGAGCAGTTCCTCGAGCGCGGCGATCCTGGCCTCGGCCGGCCCGGTCAACGGCCCGGCCAGCGTGCCGGTGCTCACCATGGCCGGCCCTGTCCGGCCGGCTCGGCCTCCAGCAGGTCCTCGCCCAGCAGCGCGTCGGTGGCCCGCACCTTGGCCCGGACCGCCGGGTCCAACACCTCGGCCTCGCCGCGCAGTTCGGTGTCCAGGAAGAGCTTGCGCATCAGGTTGCGCTGCACCTTCCCGCTGGTGGTGCGGCGGACCGCGCCGGGGCGGACCAGCAGCACGTTGCCGACCGGGATGCTGAACTCCCGGCTCAGCTCGGTCTGGATCTCCCGCACCAGTGCCCGCAGGTCGAGACCGGCCGGCAGGCCGCCCCGGGCCGCCCGGAGCTCGTGCACCACCACCAGCTGCTCGCGCTCGATGTCCACCGAGAAGGCCGCGCCGACCCCGCCGCCGAGTGCCGGGCTGAGGCCGCGGGTCGCCCACTCGATGTCCTGCGGGTAGATGTTGCGGCCGTTGAGGATGATCACTTCCTTGCTGCGACCGGTGATGTAGAGCTCGCCCTTGTGCAGGAAGCCGAGGTCACCGGTGCGCAGGAAACCGCGCTCGCCGTTCTCCAGACCGGCCCCGAACACCGCCGCGGTCTCGGCCGGACGCTGCCAGTAGCCCTGGGCCACGCTGTCGCCGCGCAGCCAGATCTCGCCGACCGCACCCTCCGGCAGCTCCAGGCCGACCACCGGCTCGACGATCCGCAGGTCGTAGTCGAGCACCTGACCACTGCTCACCAGGGTCCGGGTCGGCTGGTCGGCGACCGGCTCGGCCACCTGGTCCAGCTCCAACGCGGCGGCGTCCACCGGCAGTTCGGCGAACGGGGTGAGCGGCACCCCGCCGGAGACCACCAGGGTGGCCTCGGCGAGCCCGTAGCAGGGGTACAGCGCCTCGGCCCGCAGCCCGGCGGGGGCGAACCGCTCGGCGAAGGCCCGGAGCGTGTCGGCTCGCACCGGCTCGGCACCGTTCAGTGCCAACCGCCAGTGCGAGAGGTCGAGTTCGGCGATCTGCTGGTCGGTGACCCGGCGCAGGCAGAGGTCGTAGCAGAAGTTCGGGCCGCCGCCCGCGGTGACCCGGTACTCGTCGATCGCCTGCAGCCAGCGGGCCGGCCGGCGGACGAACGAGGTCGGCGACATCTGGACGGACATGCTGCCGAGGAAGAGCGGGTGCAGCAGGTGGGCGATGAAGCCCATGTCGTGGAAGTGCGGCAGCCAGCCGCCGAACCGGTCCTCGGAGCTGGTGCGGAAGACGTTCTGCAGGGCGCTCTGATTGGCCAGCAGATTGCGGTGCGAGACCATCACGCCGCGCGGCTCGGAGACCGACCCCGAGGTGTACTGCAGGAAGGCCAGGTCCTCCGGCCCGCCGCTGCGGTCCCGCCAGGCGTCGGCGTCGCCGAGCCCGGGGACGTCGCTGGCCAGGCAGGCCACGTTGCGCCGGCCGGTACGGGACAGCCAGAGCGCGATGTCCGGCGCGCTCGCGGTCTCGGTCAGCACCAGTCGGGCGCCGGTGTCCTGGATCACTGCTGAGGTACGGTCGATCCGGGTGCCCCGGCCCTCACCGCCCGGCAGCGGCACCGGTACGGCCACCGCCCCGGCGTACAGGCAGGCCACGAAGGCCTTCAGGAACTCGGTGGTGGAGGAGTAGAGCAGCAGGACCGGTTTGCCCTCGGCGCCCTGGAGTTGGAGCAGCGAGGCGATGCGTCGGGCCTCCCGGTCCAGCTCACCGTAGGTCAGCCGGTCGGCCCTGGCACCGTCCACGGTGTCCTGCAGGAAGACGTGGACGTCGTGGTCGGCCAGGGCGGCGGTGCGCGCGCGGACCAGATCGGTGAAGGTGTCGAAGCCAGACATGGGTTCCCCTCGCATCAGCTGTGGACGCTTCGGCGGGGCCCGGACGACGGGCCCGACATACCGTCAGATCATCCGGTCGACAGCTAAAGCCCCGCTTGCGCGGGCGAGAGTTGTTGCCGTGCAACTTCCGGTCACCGAGGGCGGGCCACCGCCGTGCTTAGACTGGATTCCGGTTCGAAGTTGACTACATTCCCGCCGTTCGGCCGAATTCTCGGCGCTGTTTGTCATGCGGGAAAACGGGGGATCCAATGACGCTGATCGACCGTGAAGCAGAACTCGCCGCAATGGATTCAGCACTGGCCGGCACCGCCGCCGGCCAGGCCAGGATCGTCCTGGTCGAAGGGGCGGTGGGGTGCGGGAAGAGTGAACTCGCCGATGCCGTCGCGGACCGCGCCGAGGCGGCCGGAGCCACCGTGCTGCGGGCCCTGGGATCGGCGGCCGAGCGCGAGCTCCCGCTGGGAATCCTGCGCCAGCTGATCGCCTGCACACCACCCGGTGTGCTGCCCGAGCTCACCGGAGAGCCGGGCCGTGCCAACGTCGGTGCGATGCAGGCGTTCTCGGCCGCCGCCTGCGAACTTGCTGCGATGGCACCGGTGGTGATCGTGGTGGACGACGTGCACCACGCCGACGAGCAGTCCTGCGGCTACCTGCTGCACCTGGCCCGCACCACCCGCTGGGCGCGCATCCTGCTGGTGCTCACCGAGTCGGTGCACGAGCGCGGTGACGACCCGGTGTTCGGCACCGAGCTGCTCCGCCGTCCGAACTTCCAGCGGATCAGGCTGGAGCGGCTGAACGGCGCGGCGGTGGCCCGGCTGGTCTCCGAGCAGCTCGGCCCGGACGCGGCCGAGCGGCTGGCCGGCCGGTTCGCCGAGGCCACCGGCGGCAACCCGCTGCTGGTGCGCGCGATGGTCGAGGAGCACCGGGTCACCGGGGCGCAGGAGCCCGAGGTCGGCGGCGCGTACGCGCAGGCCGTGCTCACCTGCCTCTACCGGTGCGGCCCGGCGGTCCGCGAACTCGCCGAGGTACTGGCCGTGTTGGACGACCTCGCCACCGCCGAACGCGCCGCCCGGCTGCTCGACCTGCCGCTGGCCACCGTGAACCGCGGCGTCCAGGCGCTCAGCGCGGCCGGCATCCTGGACGGCGCCCGGTTCCGCTACCCCGCCGCCCGGGCCGCCGTGCTCGAGTGGACCGACGACAGCGCGCGCACCGAGCTGCACCGCCGGGCCGCCGAACTCGCCCACCGGACCGGCGTGCCTGCCTCCTCGGTGGCCGCCCAGCTGCTCGCCGCCGACCGCACCGACCTGCCCTGGGCGGTGCCGGTGCTGCACGAGGCGGCCGAACAGCTGCTGGCCGACGGTGCGGCCGAACGGGCCTGTGCCTGCCTGGAGCTGGCCGACCGGAGCGGCGCCGACGACGAACAGCGCGCCCAGTTCCGCACCATGCTGGCCGCGATCGCCGCGCGCTCCGACCCGGGCGCCGCCGAACGGCACCTGGCCGGCCCGTTGGACCTGCTCAGGGCCGGCTCGCTGGCTCCGGCCCGACTGGCCGCGCTGGCCCGGCTGCTGGCCACCCAGGGCCGGATCGACGAGGCGGCCGAGGTGCTGGAGCGGATCACCGCCCAGGACCCGGCGGCCCAGGACGGTGCCACCCGGGACGGTGCCACCAGGCCTGGCCAGGGCGGCCGTTGGGCCGACCCGCTGGACGGCCTGTCCGCCTTCCCGCGCTGGACCGCCGCTCCGCCGGTGGAGCCGGGCGGGGTGCCGAGGCCGATCCGGGCCGCCTCGCCGACCACGCTGTGGACCATCCCCGAGTACGCCGTCGACGGGTCGTCAGGAGCGGCCGCCGAGCTGTTCCTGCGCGGCGCGACGCTCTCCGAGGCCACCGTGGCCCCGATCGGCCAGGCCGTCCGGGCGCTGCTACTCACCGAGGGCCCGGCCCGGGCGATGCCCTGGTGCCACCTGTACACCGAGGCGGCGATCCGGGCCGGCGCCCCCGGCTGGCAGGCGGCGTTCACCGCGCTGGGGGCCGAAGTCCTGCTGCGGCAGGGCGATCTGACCGGAGCGGAGAGCCGGGCGGCGGCCGCGATGGACCTGCTGCCGGAGCGCGGCGGCAGCGTCTTCGCGGCCGGAGTCTCGGCCACCCTGATCCGGGCCAGCACCGCGATGGGCCGGCACGACGCGGCCGCCCGCGAGCTGGCGAGACCGCTGCCGGAGGGGCTGGCGGGCAGCTTCCAGGGGCTGGCCCACCTGCGTGCGCGTGGTCAGTACCACCTGGCCACCAACCGGTTCCACGCCGCGCTCGGCGACTTCCTGCAGATCGGCCGCACCATGCGCCGGTGGGGTCTTGACCGGCCGCTGCTGCTGCCCTGGCGGATCGGCGCCGCCGAGGCGCTGATCCAGCTCGGCGAGGCGCACCAGGCGGCCCGCTTCATCACCGACCAGCTCGGCTCCAAGGACGCCGCGCACCCGTGGGTGCACGGCATCTCGCTCCGGCTGAAGGCCGCCCTGAGCGAGCCCAAGGAGCGGCAGGTGCTGCTCGCCCGTGCGGTGGACGAGCTGCGCACGGTCGGCGACACGTACGAACTGGTGCTGGCGATGGCCGACTTCGGGCAGGTGCTGAAGGAGACCGGCGACAGCAACCGGGCCAACATGGTGAACCGGCGGGCCTGGCACCTGGCCGACGAGTGCGGGGCGCACGCCCTGCGCGAGCGGATCCTGCCCGGCCACACCGCGACGCCCGGCGCACCGGAGGGCGGCCGGACCGACGTCGGGTACGCCGAACTCGACGCCCGGCTCAGCGAGTCGGAGAAGCGGGTGGCGATGCTCGCGGTGCACGGGCACACCAACCGGGAGATCGCGATGAAGCTCTACATCACGATCAGCACGGTCGAGCAGCATCTCACCCGGGTCTACCGGAAGTTGAACATCACCCGTCGGCAGCAGCTGCCGGTGGACCTGCACCTGCTCGGAGCCGCCGAGCACGCGTGACGCACGGTCAGGAGCCGGCCAGTGACAAGAGGATGGCAAGAAACTGTCGCGTCCATGCCAGGCATGGCCTGGATGGGACGGTTCCCGGCCCTGAGGTTGGGAAGTGTGTTCTCCGGGGCCGGATCGCATTGTGGGCGGGCCGCCCGTTCGAGAGGCTTGGTGACAGACCCGAGCCGATCCAGGGAGGCACACCATGGCAACGCCGTTCCAGCTGTCCGACCCGGCCGTGCCCGAACTGCTCCGGGCCCGGATGCTGGACCGGGTGGAGGAACGGCTGCGTGGCCTGCTGGCCGCCGAGCACTCCGCCACCCGGGTCGCCGACCCCAGGGCCGTCACCCCGATCCGGGCGCTGGCCGACCAGGTGACCGCGGGCGGTGAACGGACCAGGGCCACCCTGCTGCTGACCGGCTACCTGGCGGCCGGCGGCAGCCCGGCCGGCTCCCAGGTGATCGACGTGGCGGCCGCCCTGGAGCTGCTCGACACCTGCCACCTGATCCGGGGCGACGTACGCGACAACGTCCCGCTCCGGCGGGGCATCCCGACCCCGCACGTCGGCCACGCCGCCGAGCACGAGCGGAACGGCTGGCGCGGCGAGCCCCGCCGGTTCGGCGAGGCCACCGCCACGCTGGCCGGTGACCTCGCGGTGGCCTACGCCGACCGCCTGGTGGGCGGGCTGCCGGGCGAGGCCCGGGCGATCTGGGACCAGCTGCGGATCGCCCGGGTGCTCGGCGCGCACGCCGAGGCGGCCACCAGGACCGAGTACCTGGACGACCCCTGGCCGCTGGGCTGTCTGGAGGGCTGTACCCCCGGCTGCGCGGCCGGCTGGTACGCGGTCCGGGAGCCGTTGCTGCTCGGCGCCGCGCTGGCCGGGCGCCCCGACCTGGCGGACGAGTACGCCGACTACGCCGGCCGGCTGCACGCGGCCTGGCGGCTGCGCGGCTTCCTGGACAGCGGGGCGGCGAGCGACTGGCACGCCCGGATGCTCTGCGAGATCCTGCTCGGCCGGGAGGAGAAGGACCGTACCGAGGACCTCATCATGCGGCTGGTGAACGAGGCCGACCTGGCGGTGGCCGAAGCACCGCTGCGATCCGGTTGGCACCGTGAACTGGTCAACCTGGCTGCGAGGTTGGCTCTCGCGGGCGCCTGGTGAACGTAGCTGCTGTGGGCAGACGTTCCAGCATCTACGGTCAGGGGCCTGGGTCACTGCGAAAGTGCCTGACCCTTTACGCATGGATCACCTCTTACGAGGCTGGCGTCGCAGTTCCCCGAGCCCCTGACCGTAGATGCTGGGTCGCCTGCCTAGAAGGAGGCCTGGGGGCTCCCGGGCGGAGGCGGTCGAGCCAGCTCCGGAGGGCGTCCGCCCGTAGGCCGCCGTGTACGTCCCGGGGTAGCGAGCCCGCCAGTTCCAGCCGGGTGGGCAGGAACGCCTCGGCCAGCCCACGGGCCGTCAGATGCCGGCGCAGCTCCGGCAGCCCGGGTGGGTCGGCCCCGGCCGTCGGGACCACCACCGCGCAGGTCAGCTCGCCGTGCTCGGGGTCCGGGTAGCCGACCACCGCGGCCTCCCGGACTGCCGGGTGTGCCAGCAGCCCGTCCTCCAGCTCGGCCACCGGAACGAGGAAGATCGCACCGGTCCGGTGGCCGGCCCACTGCACCACCTGGACGCCGCCGAGACCGTCCGCCCTGGCCAGGTCCCCGGTGTCCAGCCAGCCCTTGTCCTGCTCCCAGGGCAGCCGGAGCGTGTCGGCGCCGTGCGGCCAGCAGGCCAGGCTGACCGACGGGCCGCGTACCCGGAGCCGTTCGACGGCTGGATCGCCCGGGGGCCGGGGTAGCTCCGACAGGGGTGAGAGCTCCAGGCCCGGCAGCGGACGGCCGTCGCTCTCGGCGCTGCGCTCGGCCGGGGTCTCGCCTCGGGCCACCGTGCCGAGACCCACCTCGGGCGAGCCCCAGACACTGACCGCCGGTGCGCCGAGCGCGCCGGGCAGTTCGGCCAGCAGGGCGGCCGGGGTCCTGGTCCGCCCGCCGGAGAGCAGCAGCCGCAGGGCCTCGGGCCGCCGGGGTGCGCGCCGCTGCGCCGCCAGCAGCTCGGCCCAGTACACGGGTGCCGCGTACGCCCGGGTGACCCCGGCCTGCTCCAGCAGGTCGAGGCAGCTGTCCGGGTCCCAGACGTCCTGGAACACCGCCGTGCCGCCGACGGCCGGCGGCCAGTACACGGTGAACAGCAGTGAGGCCAGCGAGGTCAGTGGCAGCGCCGAGTAGACCACCTCGCCCGGCTCCGGGCCGAGACCGGGTGCCCGCTGCTGTGAACGCAGGCCCGCGTACAGGGTGTTGGAGGTGTGCAGAGCCGAGGTGTAGCTGTCGCCCAGGCCCATCACGGTGACCGCCAGCGCGGTCCGGTCCGGGTCGGTGCGGAACGGGTCGGTGCGGAATGGGATGCCATCGGACGGCAGTTGTTCGTGCGGGGTGTGCAGGAAGTACTCGGTGAAGTCCACCGCGCCGGTCGCGGCGGCGTCGCCGATCACCACCCGGTGGCGCAACCAGGGCAGCCGATGGGCCAGTTCGGCCAGCGCCTCGGCATGGCCGAAGCCCTCCCAGGCGTCCGGCACCACGCAGATCCGGGCCCGCAGATCGCCGAGCACCCGCTCCAGGCCGTGCGCCCGCAGGGTGGGCAGCACGGGCACCGCGACCGCGCCGATCCGCAGACAGGCCAGGGTGAGCGCGGAGGTCTCCCACCAGCTGGGCAGCTGGAAGGCGACCGGATCGCCGGGGCCCAGACCGAGCGAGCGCAGCGCCCCGGCGAACCGGTCCACGTAGCGGGCCAGTTGGCCGTAGTCGACGGTGACGATCCGATGGCCGGACGGGCGGTGCGCGCGGTGCGAGACGATCGCGGGCCGGTCGGGTGCGATGGCCGCCACCCGGTACAGGTCGTGCAGGAAGGTCTCGTCGCGCCACCACCCGGCCGCCCGGTGCGCGGCCGCCTGCCCGGGCGGCGGCTGGGCGGCGGCGAACAGCGCGGC